>NZ_JAEVHN010000940.1:0-1012 GCF_016803375.1 Micromonospora sp. 4G55 | reverse complement strand
TGGTGGTGCCCGCCGGAGGGCGGGGGGGTGCCCCGGCGGGGTGGAGCTGCCGGGCCGCCGGGTCGCGGGGACGGCCGACCGGCCCGGAGACGGGCGCCGTCAGGCGGCGTGTACCTCGAACTCGGAGACCTGGCCGGCCGGCCAGGCGGTGTTGCCGGTGAAGGTCAACCTCAGGTGCCGCTGGGTGGTGGCGGGGAAGGTGATGGTGACCGTGTTGCCGGTCGCCGGGTTGAAGGCGTACCCGGCCGAGGGTTTCAGCGTGGTGAACGTCCCGCCGTCCGCCGAGCCGAGGACCGCGAGGGTCTGGGTACGGGTCTGCCAGGCCGTCACCGGCGCAGCCTCAGCACCACCCGGGACACCGAACGGGCGGTGCCCAGGTCGACGGTGAGCGACTGCGGGAAGGCGTTGTTGGCGCTCTCCCAGTAGGTGGCCGGGTTGCCGTCGACCGCGTTGCCGGCGCCGTACACGTCGGCGTGGCTGGTTTCGGTGACCGGCCGGCCCAGCGCCAGGTTCCCCGACGGCGGAGGGGTGGTGGTGGGCGGCGGGGTGGTGGTCGGCGGCGGGGCCGTGCCGCCGCCGTACACCTCGAACTCGGCGACCTGGCCCGCCGGCCACCCGGTGTTGCCGGTGAAGCTCAGCCGCAGGAAGCGCCGGCTGCCGGCCGGCAGGGTGATCGACACGGTGTTGCCGGTGGCCGGGTTGAACGTGTACCCGGCCGACCCGACGACCGTCGAGTACGCCGCGCCGTCCGTCGAGCCGGCGACCGAGAGCGTCTGGGTGCGGGTCTCCCAGCCCGCGGGCAGTTTCAGCACGATCCGGTCGGTGTCGACCGCCGCGCCGAGGTCGACGGTCAGCGTCTGCGGGAACGCGCCGTTGGCGCTCTCCCAGTAGGTGCCGGCGTTGCCGTCCACGGCGTTGCCCGCCACGTAGTTCTGCGACACGCTCGACGCGGTCACCGGCCGGCCCTGCGCCAGGTTGCGCCCGTCGGCGGCGGGGTGGTCGGGGGCCGGGG
>NZ_JAEVHN010000939.1:0-1134 GCF_016803375.1 Micromonospora sp. 4G55 | reverse complement strand
CGCCGGGGCGACGGCCGAGGGTGGCGGCTCCGCGCCGGTGGGGGTGGCGTCGGCGGGGCCCCGGTCGGAGGCCGGACCACGGGAGGCCGGAATGACGGCGGTGGACGGGGCGAGCGAGGGATCGGAGCGCAGGATGCGCCGGTGCAGCTCCTGGAGCGCGTTGCCCGGCTCGATGCCGTACTCCTCGCGCAGCAGGTCGCCGATCTCCCGGTACGCGGCGAGCGCTTCCGCCTGCCGGCCGCTGCGGTAGAGCGCCAGCATGAGCTGGTGGCGCAGCCGCTCCCGCAGCGGGAACTCGGCCACCAGCTCCACCAGCTCGCCGATCAGCTCGCGGTGCCGGCCCAGTTCCAGCTCCAGCTCGGCCCGGGTCTCCAGGGCGGCGGCACGCAGCTCGACCAGCCGGTGCCGCGCCGAGTCGAAGAGCGGACCGGGCAGGCCGGCCAGCGGTTCACCCCGCCACAGCTCGGTCGCCGCCCGCAGCTCGGCGACCGCGTCGACTCCTCGTCCCTCGGCGCGCAGCCCGCGCGCCCGGTGCACCGACCGTTCGAACCGGATGGCGTCCACCGCCTCCGGCGGCACCCGCAGCCGGTAACCGGCCTCGGTGAGGGTGAGCACCTGCCCCGGCGTACGCGGGGAGCGGTCCGGTTCGAGCACCCGGCGCAGCCCGGCGACGTACTTCTGCACGACGTTGGGGCCGTTGGCCGGCGGATCGTCCGGCCAGACCGCGTCGACGATCTGCCCGGTCGGCACCGCGCGGCCCGCGGCGAGCAGCAGCACGGCCAGCACGGCGCGCTGCTTGCCGGGGCCGGTGTCGATCTCCCGGTCGTCGTACCAGGCCCGCTGAGGACCGAGAATCTCGAAACGCAGCGTTCCTGACATGCGAGTTTCCGCTCCTGACACCCCCGCTCGTACCGGCGGCAGCCGCACGGCAGTCGGACGGCAGCATAGCGGCAGCCATCCTGCAGTGGCGGCCCGCAGCATGGTCATCGGCAACACCGGACATCCGAGAAAGAGATACCGATGACACAGCGCACCCGTACCGCCGGGCTCCTCCGTCGGGTCGTCACCACCGCCACCGCCGCCCTGGCCGCGACCGCCCTGGTCGGCGGCTGCGACGCCGGCGGCGGCAACCGG
>NZ_JAEVHN010000938.1:0-1137 GCF_016803375.1 Micromonospora sp. 4G55 | reverse complement strand
GTATGATACTTCCACTTATTAAAAGTGAGTTTTTGCTTATAAGCGAAGAAAATACAGGTGAATTAAAAAAAGGATGATGAAATCACGCTTTTAAAAATATAATGTTTGTGTTTTTCACAAACATTAGCTTAATTTATCCTCATCATCATGATCATGGATATATTGTTCATCATTTTCCAAGGTATCAACAAAACGCCCTATCCTTTCCCAGCGAACATTTTTATCTTTATCCCAAGAGAAATATACAAACCAAGGTTTACCTACTATCAACCTATAAGGAACAGAACCCCAAAAACGACTATCATAAGAATAATCGCGATTATCACCCATCATGAAATACTCATTTTCAGGTACATCAAAAACATAAGCATTTCCGCCGCTAAAACCTATATGATTTCCAAGTTCTTTAATATAAGCTGGAGACATGGCAAAATCACCTATGCTAAGAAAGCGTAAAATATCGCTTTCTATATCTTTTTTTGGATCATAATGAATACCTTTTTGTTTATAAGGTTCTTTTACATAAATTTGCCCTCCAAGAGTAACAAGATCATTCGGATAATGTTCTTTCATAAATTCATCACCCTCATGCATTCTTACATAAAGTGTTTTATTTGCATAAACTATCCTATCTCCTCCTGTGCCTACACAACGCTTTACAAAGTGTTCTTTTTCATTTCTAGGATTTCTAAAAACAACTATATCTCCTCTTTGTGGCCCTTGTGCTTTTATCAAATGCCCATCTTTATTAAAATCCGGCAAAACAGGAATTTCCAACCAAGGAATATGAGGAGTTGGGATACCATAGCTAAATTTTTTAACAAATAAAAAATCCCCTACTAATAAGGTGTTTTTCATAGAACCAGAAGGAATAACAAAAGCTTGTATAAAGAAAAAAATCACCAAAAGAACAATAACTACAGTTCCAGTCCAAGACTGTGAAAATTTATATTAATTTCTTTAAAATTTCCATAGATTTTCCCTAATTAAGTCTATTTTTAGCAGATTTAACTGTGTTTTCTAAAAGCATGGCTATAGTCATAGGACCTACTCCACCTGGAACAGGAGTTATATAACTAGATTTTTTAGATACCTCTTCAAAATCTACATCTCCAACTATCTTTCCACTTTCAAGAC
>NZ_JAEVHN010000937.1:0-1155 GCF_016803375.1 Micromonospora sp. 4G55 | reverse complement strand
ACATGGTGGCGCTGTTCCTGTCCATCGCGCTGTGGCAGGCCCTGGACAACGTGATGGATTCGGGCCTGGCCGCGCTGATCGTGGCCGTGATCTGGGCGGTCGTCGCCGCCGTCCTCTACTCCATGGCCAAGAAGAACGCCGAGCGTATTCGCGGCCTCAAGCAGACCAACGACAGCGTGCAGCGCATCCCCGACGCGCTGAAGCCCCACCCGGAGGGAGTCACCCGATGAGCACCGATCCCGACCAGATCCGCCGGGAGATCGAGGCGACCCGCAACAGCCTGAGCTCCGACGTGGACGCGCTGGCGTACAAGGTCAGCCCCGGCCGCATCGTCGACGACCGTAAGCAGCGGGTGCGCAGCGCGCTGCAGAATGTGAGGGAAAAGGTTATGGGTAGCGCTTCCGACCTCGGCCACAGCACCGGCCACGCCGCCTCCTCGGTCGGCGACCGCGCCTCCTCGGCGGCCTCCACCGTCAGCGACAAGGCCCACTCCGCCGCCTCGACCGTCGGCGACAAGGCCCACTCGGCCGCCTCGACCGTCGGCGACGCCGCGCAGCGGGCGCCGCAGGTGATCCGGCAGAAGTCCGAGGGCAACCCGGTGGCCGCCGGCCTGATCGCCTTCGGCGTCGGCATGCTGGTGTCCTCGCTGATCCCGGCCACCCGCCGGGAGCAGGAGCTGGCCGCCCAGGTCAAGGAGAAGGCCACCGAGCACAGCGGGGTGGTGAAGGAGAAGCTGGGCGAGGTCGCCAGCGAGATCAAGGAGGAGCTGCGCGAGCCCGCGCAGCGCGCCACCGAGTCGGTGAAGGCCACCGCCCAGGACGCCGTCCACGCGGTCAAGGACGACAGCAAGTCGGCCGCCCAGGACGTCAAGGACCAGGCCCAGCAGTCCCGCGAACAGGTGCGGTACTGACCCGAGGCACCTACGTCGTACACCGCAGCTCGCGGCCACTCCCGGCTTCCGCCGGGGCGTGGCGCGAGTTGGTTTTGACGTCTGGATCCGCTCCGCGTCCGCGCCGGTGCGGGCGCCGGCGATCAGCGCGCGGTGAGGCGGCGGCGGAGGGTGTGTTCGAAGTGGGCGGCGCGGCGTACCCGGCCGTCGGCGTACCGGACGCCGCCGCGCAGGACCCGCCGGGCCAGGGCGAGCCAGGCGCAGGT
>NZ_JAEVHN010000936.1:0-1216 GCF_016803375.1 Micromonospora sp. 4G55 | reverse complement strand
CGCGCCAGCCCTGCACCGGCAGCCCGAACTTGGCCACCAGCCGGTCGGTGAACGGCCGGGCCCGCAGCCGGACGATGCGCACCGGGAGCGCGCCGCGGCGCACCGTCACCCGGGCGCCCGGCGGGAGGTCGAAGACCCGCCGGCCGTCGCAGCAGAGCACCGCCAGGGTGGTGAACGGGTCCACGGTGATCGAGAACGTGGAGGTCGGCGCGGTCACCAGCGGGCGGCTGAACAGCGCGTGCGCGCTGATCGGCACCAGCAGCAGGGCCTCCACCTCCGGCCAGACCACCGGGCCGCCGCCGGAGAAGGCGTACGCGGTGGAGCCGGTGGGGGTCGCGCAGACCACCCCGTCGCAGCCGTACCGGGACAGCGGGCGGCCGTCGACGTCGACGAGCAGCTCCAGCATCTGGGCCCGCTCGCCCTTCTCGACGCTGATCTCGTTGAGCGCCCAGGACTCGATGGTCGGCCCGCCGTCGAACTCGGCGTCACGTCGAGGGTGAGCCGCTCGTCCACCGTGTAGTTGCGGCCGACCACGTCGCGGACCGCCACGTCGAGGTCGTTGATCTCGGCCTCGGCGAGGAAGCCGACCTTGCCCAGGTTGATGCCGAGCAGCGGCGCCTTGGCCGGGCGGGCCAGCTCGGCCGCGCGCAGGAAGGTGCCGTCCCCGCCGAGGGCGAACACGATCTCGGCCCCCTCGGCCGCCTCCAGCCCGGTCACCGGCACCACGCCGGGCAGGTCGAGGTCGTCGGCCTCCTCGGCCACCACCCGCACCTCGAAGCCGGCGGCGATCAGGTCGGCGGCCACGGCCCGGGCGTGTTCGGTGCTGCGCCGCCGCCCGGTGTGCGTCACCAGCAGCGCGGTGCGGCTCACCGGGCCACCCGCCCGTGCGTGCCGCCGGGGCTCACCCCGTCGCTGTCGCCCACCGGACCCGCCTCTCGTCCCCCGCTCGTCGGGTTCCGCTCGTCGCTCACCCTGTCACCTCCCCGGTCCGCTCCGCCGGCAGATCGCCGGCGGTGGCCGGGCCCTCGGGCCCCGCCGCCACCACGGCGCGCACCCGCTCGGGGTCGGCCGCCGGGGCGTCCCGGCGTAACCATACGAAGAACTCGACGTTGCCGCTGGGTCCCGGCAGTGGACTGGCCGCCACGTCGGCCAGGCCCAGCCCGAGCCCGGCCGCGGCGGCAGCCACGTCGAGCACCGCCTCGGCGCGCAGCGCCGG
>NZ_JAEVHN010000935.1:0-1219 GCF_016803375.1 Micromonospora sp. 4G55 | reverse complement strand
AAAACCAAGATTTTCAAGACTTTTTACAAACTCATCTGCACCAAAAGCCGCAACTTTACAAGGTCTTAAAAGGTGTTTTAAAACGCTGAAAGGATCAATATAAGCATTTTCTTTTATAACCAATCCTTTTTGCTGTAATTTTTCTAAAAATCAAGTTTTTTGTATTGTTAGTGATGATAAGATAAGGTAAGATTTTTGCATTTAAAAAATCGATCAGTTCTTTAGCACCATGGATTAAAGATTTATCATGATCAGAAATTAAAGTCCCTTGAACATCTAAAAAAAACATTTTAAGCCTTTAAAAATTTCTCTTCTAAAGCGATTTGATCTTCAAAATTTTCTCTTTGACGGATCAATCTTACCTGTCCTTCTTCAAGGGCTAATTCGCAAACTTTATTACGAGTATTGTAGTTACTACTCATACTAAAACCATAAGCTCCAGTATTTTTAATAACCATTATATCGCCACTTTGAGTGCTAGGTAAAGACCTTGCTTTAGCAAAAAAGTCTCCACTCTCACAAATTCCACCTACAACATCACATAAACTCTCTTGAGCTTGATTATAAGGTAAGATTATTTCATGATAAGCCTCGTATAAACTTGGGCGTATAAGATCATTCATCGCTCCATCTACTACAACAAAACGCTTGGTTTTATTTTGTTTTTCATAAAGCACTGAACAAACAAATTCTCCACTTTTAGCAACTAGATACCTTCCAGGCTCCATTCCTATAGTTAAATCAAGCCCATGAAGTTGTGCTAATATACCTTGTGCATAATCATAAAGATCAGATTCACACTCATCTTTTTCATAAGCCACACCCAAACCACCGCCTATATCAAAAAATTTAAGATCGATTTGCAAGGCTTTTAACTCTCTTACAAGTTTTGCAACGATGCCTGCTGCTTCATGAATGGGAGAAATATCTAAAAGTTGACGAACCTATATGAAAATGCACTCCAACAAGGCTCTAAAAAAGATGAATTTTTTGCATAAAGATACATTTTTCTTGCTATATCAATTTCGACACCAAATTTATTTTCATTTAATCCTGTAGAAATATAAGGATGAGTTTTTGCATCAACATTTGGATTAACACGAATACTGATTCTTGCCTTTAAGCCACACCCAAACCACCGCCTATATCAAAAAATTTAAGATCGATTTGCAAGGCTTTTAACTCTCTTACAAGTTTTGCAACGATGCCTGCTGCTTCA
>NZ_JAEVHN010000934.1:0-1228 GCF_016803375.1 Micromonospora sp. 4G55 | reverse complement strand
GTCGCCCCTGCGGGGTCAGTGCGCGGTGGTCGGGCGCGTCGACCAGCCTGGGGACGGCGTCGCCGTCGAAGAGCCGCGCCGGCGCGGCGTCCTGCGGCCGCATCCGCCACAGCCGGTGCTGCAGTTCGCTCCAGGTCTCCCAGTCGCTGGCCGACGGGATCCGGGCCACCTGGTTGCCCTCGGTCATTCCGGACTCTGCGTTGACCACCGCGTGGTGCCGGGGCAGCGCCTGTGCCGCGTCGTTGCGCTCGGCCAGGATGCGCAGCGCCTTGGGCAGCGCGATCCGCAGGGTGAACTGCGCGACCAGCGCGGGCCGCCCCCACAGCGCCTCGATACCGCGCACGTCCTGCGAGGCGAGTACCAGGTGGATGCCCTGCGACCGGCCCCGCCGGGCCAGGTCCTCCAGCAGGTCGGCGGCCTCCCGGGCCACCACGTCCCGGCCGGCCAGCAGCGCCTGGAACTCGTCGACCACCGCCACGATCCGCGGCCAGTGCCCGGTCGGGTCCACCGCCCGCAGTTCGGCCAGCTTGGTGACCTCGTGCTTCTTGGCGGCGTCGGCCCGTCGGCGCAGCTCCTCGGCGAGGAACCGCAGCAGGGCCAGGCCGAATTCCCGGTCGGTGTTGACGTTGATCCCGACCAGCCGCATGTGCGGCAACCAGCTCGGGTCGCGCCGGCCCTGGGCGAACCGGGCGAAGGACACCCCCTCCTTGAAGTCGAGCAGATAGAACTCCAGCTCGGCGGGGGAGTAGCGGGCGGCGAGCGCGCCGATCCAGGCGAAGATGAGGTTGGTCTTGCCGGTGCCGGAGGGGCCGCCGATCAGTGCGTGCGGCGGGTAGTCGCCCAGGGTCAGCAGCACCGGCCGCCCGTGCGGGCCCTCGCCGATCGGCGCGGTCAGCCCGTGCGCCGAGTCGTCCTTCCACATCTGCTCCGGCGGGGGCAGCAGGTCGGTGAAGGGCATCGGCGGCGGGCCGGCGTTGACCCGGGAGGCGATCTCCCGGCAGGTCTCGGTGACCAGCGCGGCGGGCGGCGGCGGGTCGAGGCGTACCGGCAGGCCGGGCGGGGCGCCGACGCGGGCGTCGCCCGGCTCGGCGACGATCCGGGTGACCGTCGGGTCCGCCGGCAGCGGGATGCCCCGGACCACCAGGTGCACCCCGCAGGCCGCTCCAGTGCGGACCACCCGGTCCAGCTGGCCGCGTTCGTGCCGGGACAGCTCGTCTCCGCCGAGCAG
>NZ_JAEVHN010000933.1:0-1269 GCF_016803375.1 Micromonospora sp. 4G55 | reverse complement strand
CAGGCCCGGCGCCTCGGCCGGTCGGGCGCCGAGCGCCACCCCGCCACCGGCCCCGCCGCGGACCGCGAAGGCGTACCCGAGGGCTCCGCCGAGCGACCCGGCGAGCAGCGCGGTGATCAACGGGACGAGCAGCAGCTGGCGCAGCTTCGGACGGCCCGGGGCGTCCGGGTCGCTGACCGGTTCCGGCGCGGCCCCGGCGTCGGGCGCGCCCGGGGATGACCACGGCGGCCGGCGCGTACGGGTCACGCCACGGGTCGGCCAACGCGTCGGACCACCAGGGCGATGTCGTCCCGCCCGGGGCGCCGTGCGGCGCCGTAGGCGGCCCCACCGGCGTCGCCCCGGCCGGCGGTCCCGCCGGTGCCGGAGTCCCGCCGGGCTGGCGCCAGTCCCAGCCGTCGGTCACGTCGGTGCCTCCCAGTCCGTCCCCCGACCCCCCGTGCCGCGTGGTGCGGCGGCCGTCGCGAAACGAGGGATACCGCTTCCAGGATTGCACGGATGAGCCGGATGGCATCAGCTCTTGCCGGGCGTGATCGTCGACGGCGGACGGCGCGGCTGCGCGCCGGAAGGCTCGCCTCTAGGCTCATACCGCCAACCCGCCCCCCGCACCACTCCCGCCGCCCGGAGGTGTCCCATCGCCACGGTCGCCAATTCCGGCACTCCGACGGCGCAGGCGCTGCAGTTCGCCGAGTCGTACGTCGGCGAGGACCTCGTGCTGCGGACCGCCCGCAGCCTCGCCCGGGAGGTGGGCCTCGACGCGGTGACGCCCGGGGCCGGGGCGGCGCTGCGCCTGCTCGCCGCCGCCGGCAACGCCCGGGCGGTGGTGGAGATCGGCACCGGCACCGGGGTCAGCGGTGTCTGGCTGCTGCGCGGGATGCGGGCCGACGGCGTGCTCACCACCATCGACCTGGAGGTCGAGCACCAGCGGATCGCCCGGCGCATCTTCGTCGAGGCCGGTTTGCCGTCGGGGCGTACCCGGATCATCACCGGCCGGGCGCTGGACGTGCTGCCCCGGCTCGCGGACGGCGCGTACGACCTGGTCTTCGTCGACGCCGAGGCGACCGGCTTCGCCGCGTACGTCGACGCCGCGCTGCGGCTGCTGCGACCCGGCGGGGTGCTGGCCCTCAACGGCACCCTGGCCGGCGGGCGGATCGGCGACCCGGCGCGCGGGACGCCGAGACGGTGACCGTCCGCGAGACGATCAAGGCGCTCCGGGAGTCCGAGCACTGGATCCCGGCGCTGCTGCCGGTCGGGCACGGCCTGCTCGCCGCC
>NZ_JAEVHN010000932.1:0-1291 GCF_016803375.1 Micromonospora sp. 4G55 | reverse complement strand
GGCGCGTACCCCCTCGGGTCTGTTTCCCTCGGGGCCGCCGCGCCGGCCGACGTGGCGCGAGCCGCACCCGGTGACCGGCAGCGGGGGTGGCCGCCGGCGGCGCGCTCGCCGCCGCCTGGCTGGTGCTCTTCGGCCTCCTCGGCCGCGGCGTCCCCGGGTACGCGTGGTGGACGGTGATCGCCGGCGTGGTGGCCTGGCTGGCCGCCCTCGGCCTCGTCCGGTACGGCGACCGGGGCGTGGCGACCGGGGTGGCGATCGTCACAGCGGGTGGTTGGAGCATCGCGTTCGCGATCGTGGTCGTGCGCTGGGCGACCAGCGCGGACTGGCCGATGTGGTGACGCTGCGTCATCGGCCGGCTTCGCTTCGAACGCCATCTTGACGTACTCGCTGTGACTGGGGACGCTTTCCGGTATGGCCTGGACCACCCCGCGGCTCGACCCCGAGCGCAGCCGTCGCCGCCTGCAGATTCTCGCCGAGTTGGCGGGGGCCCGCGCGGTACGAAAGCGGGACAAGCCGCAGCGGGAGCGCACCGAACGGCTGCGACAGCTGATCGCCACCCGGCGTCGCGTCGCCGGCTGAGGCGACTTTCTCAGGATTGACCGGCCCTTCGGGGCGTTGACCGGTCGCCTGCCGACCCGACCGGTTAACGTGCATCGCGTAACGAGTCGGCGTGCTGTGCCGAGGCCTTTGGGGGGACCGTGTCGTACTTCGCTGCCGCCGTGGTGCGCGACGAGGGCGAGTGGAGCGCCGCCGAGGTGAACCTACGGGGCGCCTCCGACATCGACGACGTCGCCGACCGGCTGCGCGACGTCGAGCCCGACGCCGACCTGTCGCTGCTCTTCGTCGAGGCGGACGACGCCTACCTGGTGATCCTGCGCTTGGACGAGGGGGAGGATCTGCGGATCTTCGGCTCCGACTCCGCGTACGCCGAGGAGTCCCGGCTGGGCGCGCTGCTCGTCGGTGACCTGAAGACCTCGGTCACCGGTCTGGAGGAGAGCGAGGAGCCCCGGCCGTCCGCCGGCGGCGACGAGGAGAGCGAGCAGCCGGCCGTCGACCCCGAGGCGGACCCGGTCGGCGACGCGGACATCCTCGCCGACCTGGGCATCTCGGCCCAGAAGCTGCTCCGGCTCTGCGCCCACGAGGGGATGCTCCCGGCCGACGTCACGGCCGAGGTGTGCCAGGTGCTCGGGTGCGCCGACGAGGTCGAGGAGCTGCGTGAGGTCTGACCCACCGTCCGGGGACGGAGTCGCCCTGCCGGGCGGCGGTTCGCCGCTGGCCGGCGCCGCCGAGC
>NZ_JAEVHN010000931.1:0-1294 GCF_016803375.1 Micromonospora sp. 4G55 | reverse complement strand
CGTACCGGCTGGACCACCGGCGCCTGCGCGACGGCGGCGGCCAAGGCCGCGGTGACCGCCCTGGTCACCGGCGTGCCGCAGCCGGAGGTGGAGATCGGGCTGCCGGCGCCGGCGGGTCAGCTTCCCGGTCGCCCGGTGCGACCTCACCCCGGCGCCCGAGGCGCGCGCCGAGGCGGTGGTGGTCAAGGACGCCGGCGACGACCCGGACGTCACCCACGGCGCGCACCTCACCGCCACCGTCGGCTGGCGCGCCGAGCCCGGCCTGGACCTGGCAGGCGGCCCCGGCGTCGGCACCGTCACCAAGCCGGGGCTCGGCCTCGCCGTCGGCGGCCCGGCGATCAACGAGACGCCGCGCCGGATGATCGGCCAGGCCGTCGCCGAGGTGGTCGACCTCACCGAGGTCGGCGTCCGGGTGGTGATCAGCGTGCCGGGCGGCGAGGTGATGGCCCGCAAGACCACCAACCGGCGGCTCGGCATCCTCGGCGGCATCTCCATTCTCGGCACCACCGGGATCGTCCGGCCCTTCTCCACCGCCTCCTGGCGGGCCAGCGTGGTGCAGGCGGTGCACGTGATGGCCGCGCAGGGCGAGTCCACCGTGGTGCTCTGCACCGGCGGGCGCACCGAGCGGGCCGCCCGGGACCTGCTGCCGGAGCTGCCCGAGGTGTGCTTCGTCGAGGTCGGCGACTTCACCGGCGCCGCAGTCACCGCCGCCGTCGGCGACGGGATGACCGGGGTGGTCTTCGTCGGGATGGCCGGCAAGCTGGCCAAGCTCGCCGCCGGCATCCTGATGACCCACTACACCCGCTCCAAGGTGGACCTGTCGCTGCTCGGCGCGGTCACCGCCGAGGCCGGCGGCGACGCCGACCTGGTCGCGGCGGTGACGGCGGCGAACACCGGGCGGCACGCGTACGAGCTGTGGGAGGCCGCCGGCCTGCTCGGTCCCGCCGGGGACCTGCTCTGCCACCGGGTCCGGCAGGTGCTGCTCCGCTTCGCCGAGCGGGCGGTCACCGTCGACGTGGCCATGGTCGACTTCGCCGGCTCCCGGGTCGTCGCCTCCTCGGGCCGGTGGGCGGCGTGACCGCCACGCCGTCGCGGAACGGTGCACCGGTCACTCAGGGTGGTGGCGGAGGGCGGCAATCCACCGGCGACCGATATGACTCCCAGTCATATTCATGCCTGAGCGGCATACCGCGCACCGCGGACCGGTCCGCCGGCGCGGCCGTGACCGTGGTGGGGATCGACGCCGCCGGTCGGCCGGCGCACCCCGGGCTGGCCGAGGCGCTCTCCGCCGCCG
>NZ_JAEVHN010000930.1:0-1305 GCF_016803375.1 Micromonospora sp. 4G55 | reverse complement strand
GCAAAGCCTGCACGCACACTAATATAAGTAAAAAAAGCATAATGACTTAAATCTGAAAGATAATACAAAACCTAGCCTTCTTTTTGGTTTTTAAAAGTTTAATTTTAGTAAAATCTAACCAAAAAAATTCTTATAAAAGAGAGAAAAATGAAGCAAAAATGCGTTTTAATTATTACAGATGGAATAGGGTATAATAAGAATAGTAAGTTTAATGCTTTTGAAGCAGCTAAAAAACCAAGTTATGAAAAGCTTTTTAAGGAAGTCCCAAATTCTTTACTAAAAACGAGTGGTTTAGCTGTAGGTTTGCCAGAAGGGCAGATGGGAAATAGTGAAGTAGGGCATATGTGTATAGGCAGTGGGCGTATTATTTATCAAAATTTAGTGCGTATTAATAAAGCCATTGAAAACAAAGAACTTGAAAAAAATGAGAATTTACAAAAACTTTTAGCAAAATGTAAAAGAGTGCATATTATAGGGCTTTATAGTGATGGCGGGGTGCATTCTATGGATACACATTTTAAAGCCATGCTTGAAATTTGTGCGAAAAATGGCAATGAAGTTTTTGCTCACGCAATCACTGATGGGCGTGATGTAAATCCAAAAAGTGGCTTAAATTTCATAAAAGATTTAAAAGAATTTTGTGAAAACCTAGGTGTGCATTTTGCTACACTTTGTGGGCGTTTTTATGCTATGGATAGAGATAAGCGTTGGGATAGGGTAAAAGAGTATTATGAGTGCTTGTTAGGTAAGGCTTATAAAGTGCCAAATTTATTAGAATACCTACAAAAATCTTACGATGAAAATGTTACCGATGAATTTATCAAAGCAGTGCAAAATGAGAATTACAAGGGTATGAGAGAAGAAGATGGCATTATCTTTATCAATTTTAGAAATGATAGAATGAAACAACTTGTTGAAGTGTTAAATTCTAAGGATTTTAAAGAGTTTGAACGCGAAAAAATCTTTGAAAATTTACTTACTATGAGTGTTTATGATGATAAATTTAAACTCCCTGTGCTTTTTGAAAAAGAAAAAATTGAAAATACTTTAGCGCAAGTGATTTCTAAAGCAGGGCTTAGTCAGCTTCATACCGCAGAAACCGAAAAATATGCCCATGTAACTTTCTTTTTTAATGGCGGAAAAGAAGAGCTTTTAGAAAATGAAACAAGGGTTTTAATCCCAAGCCCCAAGGTAAAAACTTATGATGAAAAACCCCAAATGAGTGCTTTTGAAGTGTGTGATGCAGTGAAAAAAAGGCATAGAAAAGGGTGAGGATTTTATAGTGGTAAATTTTGCAAATGGAGA
>NZ_JAEVHN010000929.1:0-1396 GCF_016803375.1 Micromonospora sp. 4G55 | reverse complement strand
TCAGGCGGTGAAGCGCACCCGGCGGCGGCGGGCCACCACGAACAGGATCGCGCCCGCGGCCAGCAGCACGGCGGCGCCGGCGGCGATGCCACCGGTGGCGGCGCCGGTGACCGGCAGGCCGCCACCGGAACCCTCGTCGCACTTCTTCGGCTGGGTGTACTCGATGGTCTCGGAGCCCTCGACCACGTCGTAGGAGACGGTGACCTTCAGGCCCTGGTACGCGTCGAAGGTGACCGAGCTGGTCTTGCCCGGGGTCGACTCGAGCTTCTTGGTGACGCCCTTCTCGGTGGTGAACGTGGCGGTGAAGGGGATGCCCTTCGCCGGGTTCTCCACGATGAAGGTCATCTCGTCGCAGGTTTCCTCGAGCCGGAACACCGGCTCCTCCGGCTCGCTCGGCGTGGTGGCCGTGCTCGACGGGGTCGCGGTCGGGCTGGTGCTCGACGGCGACGGGGTGACCTCGGGGGACTTGGTCGGCTCCGGAGACTTCGTCGGCTCCGGGGTGGTGGGCGCGCTCGGCGACGGCGACTCGGTTGCGGCGCAGTCGCCGGCCGGCTGCGCAGAGACGGTGCGCTCCTCGGTGATGATCCGGTCGCCCCGCTCCCACCGGGCCTCGACGGTCAGCTTGAGCTCCGGCAGGGCGCCGGTGAAGGTGTGGGCCTGGGTGCCGGCCAGCGGGCCGTCGCCCTTCTTGGGCAGCACCGCGTTCAGCGCGAGCGCGCCGGTGAAGCCACCCGGCACGGTCGAGTCGAGCTTGGTGATGGTGCCCTCGAGGTCGGTCTCGCTGTTGCCGACGGTCCAGCTGACGACGATCTTGCCGTCCGGCGCGGCGCAGTAGGTGCCCGAGGGCTCGGGGTGGTGGGCCATCGCGGGTCCGGCGACCGTTGCGACGCCGGCGAGGCCGATCAGCGTGCCAGCGGCGATCGCCGCGACGCGCCGGAACTTCAGGCGGTTCACGTGTACTCCTGACGGGGGGAGATTCGCGGGGTGTGCGGCCGGGGAGGCGGGAGCCGGCGGGGACCGAGCGGTCGTGCGGGACCGAGCGGTCGTGGCTCAGCGCGACCTCCTCGGGGTCGCGGCGCGTCCGCGCGAGCGCGAGCGCGCCGGGTGACTGTACCGACGGGTAGTGAACGCTCCCGCCGCCGAAGGTTGTTGTTGCCGTTTCGAGATCATCGATAGACCGAGCGTCACCGGACGACTGCGCAATCCATCATGGACGGTCGGTACGCGAAGGGCGCGCCGACCGGTCGGTCGGCGCGCCCCACGGACCACAGTGGATCAGGCGGTGAAGCGGATCCGTCGGCGTCGGGCCACGACGAAGAGCACCGCGCCGGCCGCCAGCAGGGCGAGTGCGCCCGCGGCGATGCCGCCGGCCGCCGCGCCGGTCACCGGCCAGGCC
>NZ_JAEVHN010000928.1:0-1406 GCF_016803375.1 Micromonospora sp. 4G55 | reverse complement strand
CCCGGACCATGGCGAGGCTCTGCGGGGTGGCGAGGTGGTCGCCGCCGGTGATGTCGATGGCGCCGAGCACCGGCCGGTGGGGTCGTGGACGGGTGCCGCGGCGCAGGTCCAGCGCTGCACTGGGCGGACGAAGTGCTCGGTGGCGAAGATCTGCACGCTGTGGTCGACGGCGAGGGCGGTGCCGGGGGCGTTGGTGCCGGCGTGGGCCTCGTCCCAGCGGGCGCCGGGGACGAAGTTCATCCGTTCGGCGTGCCGGAGCACCCCCGGGTGCCCCTCCACCCAGAGCAGTCGCCCGCCGGCGTCGCAGACCGCCATCAGGTGCGCGCCGTCGTCGGCGATGCCGCCGAGCAGGTCGCGGAAGAGCGGCAGCACCCGGGCGAGGGGGTGGGCGGCGCGGTAGCTCTCCAGCGCGTCGTCGGTGAGGTCGACCGGGGCGGTGGCCTCCGGGTCGAGCAGTGCGCCGGCCGACCGCCGCCAGGACTCGGCGACCACGTCGCGGACCCGGGGCGGCAGGTCACCGGCGGTGAGGAACGCTTCGTGGGCGGCACCGACCTGCGCGATCCGCTCGGCCGGATCGGCACCGAATTCCAGGGCGAGCCACGGGTCGGCCATCGGCGACCTCCTCGCGCCCATCGTGACGCAGCCCACCCGTGATCGCCAATACCGGTTGCCGCGCCGATCGACGCCGGTCATCCTGGTGCCTCGGTCGTCGCCGGTCGGGCGCGGCGTCGGGAGTGGAGAAGGGGCGGTCGTCATGGTCGGGACGAGGGAACGGATGCTGGTGCAGCTGCAGCTGGTCAGCGGTGACCGCCACCTGGTGGCCTGGGTGCGCGACGACCGCCGGGTACGCGTCGGCGTGGAGCTGTCGCTGCGCGACCACGCCGAGCCGGACCGGTTGTGGCGGGTGGTCGCCAAGGGCGAGCCACGTCCGGCCGGCGAGATCCACCGCGGCTGGCACAACGACATCTGACCTTCCGCGTGGGCCCGGGTGCTCCCGGGCCCACGCCTTTGCTCAAAACTTGTCATTGACAAGTTGGTCGATCGGGACGCAAACTTGACGGCGACAAGATGAGCGGTCCGGTCGGGGAGGTCGGGATGGAACCCACGATGGTGCGGCAGTTGTGGCAGCTGGTCGAGCCCGTGCACGCGCTGGTCTACTACGCGCCGGAGCTCACCGAGGAGGCCGCGGCGCTCGGCCTGGCGACCGACGAGCGGTGGCCCGGCTACTTCGCGCTGCGCTCCGCCCCGCTGGGCGCGGCCGGGCCCGAACTGGTGACGGCCACCTACTACAGCTTCAGCCCCCGGATGGTCGCCGAGTACGTCCCGGCGATCTGGTCGGTCGCCGACCCGGCCAAGGTGCTCGACGCGCGACTGTCGGGCGTGGACCGCGCGCTGCGTGCCCTGCT
>NZ_JAEVHN010000927.1:0-1438 GCF_016803375.1 Micromonospora sp. 4G55 | reverse complement strand
GTCGCCATCGGCCGCGGGGGGCTCGTTCATCCCGTCGGTCGGGCGCGACTCGTCGACCCGGTCCGTTGGGCGCAGCTGGTCAACCGGGGCAGTCGGCCGCGACTCGTCACCGTCGGCCGAGCGCGACTCGTCGCCGTCAGTAAGGCGCGACTCGTCCACCCCGTCGGTGAGGCGCGGCTCGTCATGCCCGTCGGTCACCGGCGAAGGGTACGACCAATCGGGGCGATCCGGCCAGAGCCGCCCGCGCGTCGACAGCGTCCCGGCGGGCCTGCACGCGCGGTACCAACCTTCTGCTGCAGGACGGTGGCCTGCGCGGACGGTGACGGGGGCGGCGTCGGAAGGGGGTGGCTACTCGCCTAGCGAGCTGATGACGTGAACGACTCACGGAACGCCGTCCCCGCGGCGGTGGCGACAGACGTCTCTCTGCCGTCTGGCAGAGACGGGCCGTCACCCGGCCGCGGGGCGACAGCCACGCGCGTCAGGGGTGGCCCGAATCGTTTACGACATCAGCTCGAAGGGCGCGACCACCGCAGGTGGGGTGCCGTGGACGGGCTGCCACCACCAGCGGTCGCCGTGCGGATCACCCCGACAGACGCCGGGATCGGGCTCGCGAGCAGCCACCACAGGAGACGCTCCATGAGCCACCGTCAGGGCGCCGGGATCGGCCCGCCAGCAGCCACGACAGGAGACGGGACCATGAGCCACCTGCAGGCGCCGGGATCGGGCCCGCCAGCAGGCACCACCGGGAGGAAGAAACACGACCCACCGGGGCGGCCCGAGCAGGCGACCAAGGCCGCCGGTCAGGCCGGGTGGCCGCCGTGGCTGAGCAGCGCCCGGTCCACGGCCCAGAGGACGACCAGACCCACCGCGAGCAGCGGGTGGCCGGCGAGGGCGAACAGCACGCCGGCGGCGACGAAGCAGGCCGCCTGGACGGCGTACTTGGCCGGCGGGGCGAGCCGGACCCGGGCCCGGGGCGAGCAGAAGACGCCCCACACCACAGCGATCGGCAGCGGCGCGCCGAGCCCGGCGAGCAGCCGGACGGCCACACCCGCGTCGAGGGTGAAGCCCCACCAGCCGGCGGCGACGAGCATCGCCACCTCCACCAGGAAGGCGATCGTCAGCAGCACGGCCCTCATCAGGACCGCCAGTCCCGGTAGGCGGTGTCCAACGCGGCCACCAGTTGGTCGAAGGACCGGTCGATGCCTCGGGGCAGGCCGAAGCCACCGGCCGCCTCCAGGGTGACGAAGCCGTGCACGGCGCTGCGGAACAGGCGTGCGGCGTCGACCGCGGCGTCACCGGTCAGGCCGGACGGCCACGGCTTCACCTTCACCATCGGCCGCGGCAACGACATCTGCCGGGCGCGATCGACGCCCTCGTCCCGTTCGTGGTGGACCTGGACCCGGACACCGTCGACCTGGGCGCGTTCGCCCGTTCCCTC
>NZ_JAEVHN010000926.1:0-1456 GCF_016803375.1 Micromonospora sp. 4G55 | reverse complement strand
CTGGCTGGTCGGCACCGCGCTGATGGCGTGGGCCTGGTGGTCGCTGCGCGATCGGGTGCCGTCCGCCCGCTGGGCGCTGGTCACCGCCGGGCTCTGGCTGGTCCCGCTGCTGGTCGCGCCGCCGCTGGGCAGCCGGGACGTCTACGCGTACGCCTGCCAGGGCGCGAGCTACGCGGCCGGGATCAGCCCGTACGAGCAGGGCGTCTCCGCGCTGCCCTGCCCCTGGCTGGACACCATCTCGTACATCTGGCGGGACACCCCCGCGCCGTACGGGCCGCTGTTCGTCATGATCTCCGGCGCGATCGTCAAGGCCACCGGCTCGCTCACCGCCGCCGCCGCGCTGTTTCGGCTGCTGGCGCTGGCCGGGGTGGCGCTGACCGCCTGGTGCCTGCCGGTGGTGGCCCGCCGCTGCGGGGTTCCGGTGCCGCGGGCGCTCTGGCTGGCGCTGGCGTCCCCCCTGGTCGGCGTGCACCTGATCTCCGGCGCGCACAACGACGCGCTGATGGTCGGCCTGATGGTCGCCGGGCTGGCGGTGGTGGCGTCCCGGCCCGGTCGCCGCTGGGCGCTGCTGGCCGGAGGAGTGCTGCTCGGGCTCGCCGCCGCCGTGAAGATCACCGCGTTGGTGGTGGTGCCATTCGCCGCGCTGGCCGCGATGGCCGGGCCGTACCGGATCCGGACGCTGATCCGGGACGGCGGCCCGGTGGTCGGCGGGGCGCTCGCCGCGACGGTCGCGGCGACCCTCGCCTCGGGCCTGGGCTTCGGCTGGATCAGCGGGCTGGAGCAGGGGAGCCTGGTGATCGCCTGGACCTCGCCGTCCACCGCGGTCGGGCAGACCGTCGGGTACGTCGCGGCGCTCTTCGGCGCGCACGTCGACGCGCTGCCGGTGACCAGGGCGATCGGCGTGCTGGTGCTCGCCGTGCTGCTGGTGTGGCTGTGGTGGCGGGCCCGTACCCGAGACCCGCTCTGGCACGCCGGGCTGGCCCTGGCCGCCACGGTGGCCCTGTCCCCGCTCTTCCACCCCTGGTACTGGATCTGGCCGCTGACCGTGCTGGCTGCCACCGCGCGGCGTACCGGATGGTTCTCGCTGGTCGCGCTGGTGTCGTCGTTCCTGGTCCTGGCCGACGGCACCGGGCTGGCCCGGTTCACCAAGATGCCCGGTGCGCCGCTGATGACGCTGTTGGTGATCGTGGTGGCCGTCCGGTTGGTACGGTCGGCTCGGGCGGCCCGCCGGCCGGCCCCCGCAGGCTGAGGAGAGGTTCGCCGGTGACCGACGCCGGGCCAGCGCCCGCCGGCCGGTCCCGGTACGCCCGGTACGCCGGCCTGCTCGGCGCGGTGCTGCTCACCGTCGCCGGGTGGCTGGGCGGGGCGCTGCCCGACATCCCGCCCGCCGGCCCCTGGCGCGCCGGAAACGCCCCCTGGGCGCTGGGCTGCTGGCTGCTCGGCACGGCGCTGCTGG
>NZ_JAEVHN010000925.1:0-1456 GCF_016803375.1 Micromonospora sp. 4G55 | reverse complement strand
AGCGCCGCGAGGCGTTCGTGCTGACCCAGCTGCTCGGCCTCTCGTACGCCGAGGCCGCCGCCGTGGCCGGGGTGCCCGTCGGCACCATCCGCTCCCGGGTGGCCCGGGCCCGGCACGACCTGGTCGACGCGGTCGGCGACGCGCTGGCCCGCTGACCGATGGAACCAATCGGCCGGACGCGACGACCAATGATCGTGACCGCACCCCGCATCCGGGCCGCTCGCTGGCCCGCCGTCCGCCCCTGGATCGGGCTGGCCGCCCGGCTCGGCCTGGCCACCGTCTGGCTCGTCGCCGGCGCCGCCAAGGTCGGTGACCTCGCCGCCTCCGGGCGCGCGGTCAACGCCTACCAGCTACTGCCGTACGACGTGGCCACCGTGGTCGGCGCGGCGCTGCCCTTCGTAGAGCTGGCGCTCGGCGCGATCCTGCTGGTCGGCCTGGCCACCCGGCTCGCCGCCGGCGTCTCCGCCGCGCTGCTGATGGTCTTCGTCACCGGCATCGTCTCGGCCTGGAGCCGCGGGCTGGCCATCGACTGCGGCTGCTTCGGCAGCGGCGGTCAGCTCGCCGCCGGGCAGGCCCCGAGCTACCTCCCGGAGATCCTCCGGGACCTGGGATTCCTGGCGCTGGCCGGGTTCCTGCTGATCTGGCCCCGCACCCCCGTCTCGGTGGACGGCTGGCTGGCGGGCGAACCCGCCGTGGAGGACGACGATGAGTAGTCGCAAGGGGCAGCGGGACGCCGCCCGGGTGGTCCGCGAGCAACTGGCCCGGGAGAGCCGACGCAGGCGCACGCTCTGGGCGTCCGTCGCCGCGGTCGTCGTCCTGGTGATCGCCGGCCTGATCGGCTGGAGCGTCTGGTCCAGCCAGCGCGCCGACGAGTCCACCGCGCCGCCCGGCGCCAACGACGCCGGCACCGGCATCGTGATCGGCGACGGCCCGGTCACCATCGACCTCTACGAGGACTACCTCTGCCCGGCCTGCAAGCAGTTCCAGCAGGTCAGCGGCGCCACCATCGACCAGCTGGTCAAGGACGGCAAGGCCCGGGTGATCTTCCACCCGGTGGCCTACCTGAACCGCTTCTCCACCACGGAATACTCCACCCGCTCGTCGGCCGCCGCCGGCTGCGCCGCCCAGGGCGGCAAGTTCAAGGAGTTCACCGACGCGCTCTTCGCGCGGCAGCCGGCGGAGGGCAGCGCCGGGCTCAGCAACGACGAGCTGATCGACATCGGCGCGGGCGTCGGCCTGAACCGGGACGAGTTCGGCTCCTGCGTGAAGGACGGGACGTACAAGCCGTGGACCGAGAAGGTGACCGAGGACGCCAGCAGGTCCGGCGTCACCGGCACGCCGACCATCAAGGTCAACGGCAGGGAGGTCGCCGACCGCACCCCGGCCGGGATCACCGCGGCCGTGGAGGCGGCGGGCAAGTGATCCGCGCCCTGCTCCGCCGGCCGCCTGGTCGCCA
>NZ_JAEVHN010000924.1:0-1470 GCF_016803375.1 Micromonospora sp. 4G55 | reverse complement strand
GAAAGCTCTACTGTCATTTTTTTCTGCATTAGTGATAAAATAAGGGCTTAAATAACCTCTGTCAAATTGCATACCTTCAACTACATTTAATTCATCATTGATTGATTTTGCCTCTTCAACAGTGATAACACCATCTTTGCCCACTTTTTCCATAGCATCAGCGATTAAATTTCCGATTTTTTCATCAGAGTTGGCTGAGATTGTAGCAACTTGTGCAATTTCTTTTTTATCTTTTACTTCGCGAGAAAGTTTTTTAAGTTCTGCTACTATAGCTTCGCAAGCTTTATCCATACCGCGTTTTACCTCGATAGGATTTGCACCTGCTGTGATATTTCTTAAACCTTCTTTGAAAATTGCATGAGCTAAAACCGTTGCAGTAGTTGTTCCATCGCCTGCTTGATCAGCTGTTTTACTCGCTACTTCTCTTACGAGTGAAGCACCCATATTTTCAAGACTATCTTTAAGCTCTACTTCTTTAGCAACACTTACGCCATCTTTAGTAATGCTTGGAGCACCAAAGCTTTTTTGGATTAAAACATTGCGTCCTCTTGGCCCCATAGTTACTTTTACCGCGTCATTAAGTTTTTTAACACCCTCATAAAGTTTATTTCTTGCTTCATCTGAAAAAATAATTTCTTTTGCCATTTTTTATCCTTATTTTATAAATTATTTTAAAATTCCTAAGATATCATCTAAATTTAAAACTAAATATTCATTATTATCAAGTTTAATTTCTGTTCCACCGTATTTAGCAAACACGATTTTATCACCATTTGCAATATCAGTGATTTCTTTACTTACTGCTACTACTTCACCCATTAAAGGCTTTTCTTTAGCATTATCTGGTATAATTATGCCTGAGGCTGTTGTTTTAGTTTCTTCTACGCGTTTGACTAGAACACGCTTTCCTAAAGGTTGAAAATTCATTTTTGTCCATCCTTAAAAATATTGATTTTAGCACTCTTTAATTTAGAGTGATAATATCATACTATAAAAAATGAATTTTGTCAATACTTTAAATTAAAATATTTATAAAAGTTTAGTTTTATAGACTAAAGTTATTTTATAAAATAAACTAAAGGATAAAAATGAAAAAGATTTTTTATGGCATTGTAGCTTTTGTTGTTGTGCTTTTAATCGCTCTTTATACCATACTTTTTACAAGTTTTGGTAATAATATAGTGGCAAATATAGCGCAAAAAAAGATCAAAGAAAGTGCGGGATTAGATGTAAATATCACGCATTTTAATTTACATTTTTCAAGCCTTGAATTGCAAGCAAATATCGCAAATATGGCAGATTTTAATCTTCAGGGAGCTTTGAGTCCTTTTAAGCTTGGATTTGATCTTGACTATCTTATTTCTTTAAAGCAAAATTATGCTAAAAATTTAGGTTTAAATTTAAATCAAAACCTTTCTTTTGGCGGTAAAATTCAAGGCAAGGCAAGTGATTTTACTTTAGATGGAAGGG
>NZ_JAEVHN010000923.1:0-1471 GCF_016803375.1 Micromonospora sp. 4G55 | reverse complement strand
TTAAATCCCCAAGTTTTTCTAAAAATTCATCATTTTTGATCAGAAATTTTTAATGCTAAATTAGTCATTTTGGACATTTTCTTTAAATTCTCTGATTTTTTCATCGATTAAATCACAAAATTTCGGATAAATATCCATTTTAATAGGCTCTAAAAGGGTTCGCTCATCTATATTTAAAGTAAGCTTTTTAACAGCAAAATAAAGAGCTAAAAAAGACAAAGCTGCTATGAGTAAATAAATTCCTAGCATTAATAACCCTTAAGGGCTAGCATTCCGCCATCTAAATTGATGCTTTCAAGTCCCAATTTTTCAGCTATAAATTCAGCTGCAACCATGCTTCTATGGCCACTACGACAAATAAAAGCAAGTTTTTTACTTTTCATCTACTTTTGCTTTGAAATTCATCTAAAAATTTAGCATTTAAAAGCCCTTGATTATCATATAAAGCCACACATTGCGCATTAGGTAAAATACCTTCTTCCCATTCTAAAGGAGTACGCACATCAAAAATTTGATATGCGTTTAAATCTTGCTTTGTCCAAAGACTTGCAGAGATATTTTCTATCATGAAAAAGCCTTGTTGATGATTTTTGTAAGGCTTGCATTAAATTCAGCAGGATTATCCACTCCCATACCTTCGCTTAATTTTGCCATATTTAAAACTAAGGTTGCTATATCTGCACTAAAGCTTTCGTTGTTTTTAAGACCTGTAAAAATAGCGTGTTTTGGATTGATTTCTAAAATAGGTTTGAAATTTTGTTCTTGACCCATTTGTTTTAAGAGTTGTTGCATAGCAAAATCAGGTTTATTTTTATCATAAACTATACAACTTGGGCTATCTTTCAAACGACTGGTTAGTCTTACATCTTCAACTTGATCTTTTAGAAGTTCTTTAAATTTAGCTACAAGTGGAGCAAAGGTATTTTTTTCTTCATCACTTAGTTCATTTTTATCTTCTACTTGATTGATAGCTACAAATTTCAAACCTTCAAATTCTAGCATAGGAGTTACCAAAGAATCAATCTCATCATCCATGAGTAAAACTTCTATATTTTTTTGTTTATACTCTTCAAGCAAAGGAGAGGTTCTTAATAAACTTTCATTATTTCCTGCTATATAAAAAATTTCCTTTTGTTACGCCTTGAAGGTCATTTTTATACTCCTCTAAAGAGCGTAAATTTTCACCTTTAGTGCTTTTATAAAGCATGAGTTTTAAAAGACTATCTTTTTCTCCGCCAAAACCATAAAGTCCTTCTTTTAATACCTTGCCAAAGGTTTTAAAGAAAGATAAGTATTTTTCTTTATCATTGTTTTTAAGTTTTTCAAGTTCACCTAAAATCTTTTTAACGCTAGCTTCTTTAACACCTTTTAAAATTTGATTTTCTTGTAAAATTTCACGGCTTACATTAAGTGGTAAATCTTCTACATCGATAATCCCCCGCACAAAACGCAAATAAGTTGGTAAAAGTTC
>NZ_JAEVHN010000922.1:0-1477 GCF_016803375.1 Micromonospora sp. 4G55 | reverse complement strand
CTTTTGGTATGAGCGTAAAAAAGCTTTGATTTTAATAGGAATTGTTGTTTATATTTTAGGAATGTTGTGTATTTTATCTTCTTTAAAAAGTACTTCAGTTTGGATTTTTTGGAATGAGTTTTTTTGATTTGCTTGATAGTATTTCAAGTAAGGTTATTATGCCTTTAGGTGGAATTTTGGCAGCTATTTTTGTGGGATTTGTGATGAAAAAAGAAGCTTTAAAAATTTTATTTGAACCTTATATGAGGGGTATATTTTTTGAACTTTGGTATGTGTTTTTGAGATTTATTTCCCCTTTGGCTGTTGTTATAGTTATGATAGCCGCTTTTTTAAAGTGAGTTTGAAAAATAATGAGAACATATTTTTCAAAAATCGGTTTTGTATTGGCTGTTGCTGGTGGAGCTGTTGGTTTAGGTAATGCTTGGAAATTCCCAACTTTAAGCGCAGAAAATGGCGGTTTTGTTTTTGTGCTTTTATATTTGTTTTTTACTTTAACTATAGGATTTAGTATTTTTTAGCTGAAGTGGCTATGGGACGTTTAAGTAAAAGTGATCTTGCAAATGCTTATTCAAATCTTGCCATAAAATATGGCAATAGATGGCGATATGGTGGCGTTTTTATGTTAGGTGGTATTTTTGTCCTCTCTTTTTATCTAGTTATCATGGGATGGGTTTTAAAATATACTGTAGTTAGTCTTTATTATCTTCCCAAAACTTTAGATGAAGCAGCAAGTAATTTTCAGAATTTAATTACTACAAATTTGACAAGTTCTGTTTTTTTCTTCACTTTATCTTTTTTTCTTACTTTATTGTATAGTATCTAAAGGTTTAATCAAAGGGATTGAAAAATTAAACGTTGTTATAATGCCTAGCTTATTTTTAATGCTTGTTTTTATGTTGTTTTATTGCATGGGATTTAAGCAAGGTTTTGCAAATGCTTTTTCTTATTTATTTTATCCCGATTTTTTACATTTTAAATTCAGCTCTATTGCCGAAGCTTTAGGGCTTGCATTTTTTACCTTATGCTTGGGAATAGGTTGTATAGTTACATATTCATCGGCCTTGGATAAAAAAACAAATTTTATAAAAAGTTCAGTGTATATTGTTTTGATTAATTTATTGATTTCTTTTATCATGGGACTTATTGTTTTTACTTTTATCTTTGAATTTGGAGCCGATCCGCATACTCAAGGAGTAGGAATTGTTTTTATATCCTTGATGAGTTTGTTTAATCAACTTGGAGCTTTAGGCTATATTTTTGCATTTTGTTTTTTCTTAGCACTTTTTTTTGCTGGTATTACTTCAGCTGTTTCAATGATAGAGCCTTTAACTTTTTATATGATTAATAACTATCAAATTTCTCGTGTTAAAGCTCTATTTTTAATAGGTTTATTTGTTTTTGTTTTTGGAATTTGTTGTATCTTGTCATTAAATTTAAATTTTTTTTCTATGTTTAGTTTTTTTGGAAAAGATTTTTT
>NZ_JAEVHN010000921.1:0-1504 GCF_016803375.1 Micromonospora sp. 4G55 | reverse complement strand
AAATTTGATTTGCTATAGAAGCAATGAAGAAAGAGCTTATCAAATTTATCAAAATGATGAATTTGTTAAGCTCTTAGATTGTCAAATTCACCGTCATTTTAAAGAAAGTCTTGAATTTGAACCTTTATTTAAAGAAGGTTTTATGGGGCTTAAGGTGGATGCGCAGTTTTTGGGCGAAGATGTAAATATTATCTTAGCAGGTAGTGTTTATACGGATTATAAAAAAATATTACAATATATAAAGGAGGCGGCGTGAGCGAGCAAAAGCAAGAATTTGAAAACGAAAACGCAGAAAATTCTGAACATTTGCAAGATGAGAATTTGCAAAATATCGAAGATGTTGAGCAAAACAAATTGCAAAAAGACTATGATGAATTAAAAGACAAATATATGCGTGCAAACGCTGAATTTGAAAATATTAAAAAAAGAATGGAAAAAGAAAAGCTAAGTGCTATGGCTTATGCAAATGAAAGCTTTGCAAAGGATTTGCTTGATGTTTTAGATGCTTTAGAAGCAGCTGTTAATGTTGAATGCCAAGATGAAATTAGCTTAAAAATCAAAGAAGGAGTGCAAAATACTTTAGATTTATTTCTTAAGAAACTTGAAAAACATGGAGTGGCTCTTATCAAAGATGAAAAAGAGTTTGATCCTAATTTACACGAAGCAATGTTTCATGTAGATAGTGAAAACCATCAAAGTGGTGAAGTGGTTCAAGTGCTTCAAAAAGGTTATAAAATAGCCGATCGCGTGATCCGCCCAACCAAAGTTAGTGTAGCAAAATAAATTTTAATAAAAGGATAAAAAATGAGTAAAGTTATAGGTATAGATTTAGGAACAACCAATTCTTGTGTTGCTGTGTATGAACGCGGTGAGAGTAAAGTAATTCCAAATAAAGAAGGTAAAAATACAACCCCTTCTGTGGTGGCTTTTACAGATAAAGGCGAGGTTTTAGTAGGAGATAGTGCAAAACGCCAAGCGGTAACTAACCCTGAAAAAACTATTTATTCTATTAAAAGAATTATGGGTTTGATGATCAATGAAGACGCGGCTAAAGAAGCTAAAAACAGACTTCCTTATCATATCACTGAAAGAAATGGTGCTTGTGCTATTGAGATTGCAGGAAAAATTTATAACTCCGCAAGAAATTTCAGCAAAAGTTTTAATGAAACTAAAAGAAGATGCTGAAGCTTTCTTGGGCGAGAGTGTTGTAGATGCGGTTATTACTGTGCCTGCATATTTTAACGATGCGCAAAGAAAAGCGACAAAAGAAGCAGGAACGATAGCAGGACTTAATGTATTAAGAATTATCAATGAGCCTACTTCAGCAGCTCTAGCTTATGGACTTGATAAAAAAGATAGTGAAAAAATCGTGGTTTATGATCTAGGTGGGGGAACTTTTGACGTTACTGTGCTTGAAACTGGCGATAATGTAGTAGAAGTTTTAGCAACAGGTGGTAACGCTTTCTTAGGTGGTGATGATTTTGATAATAAACTTATTGATTTT
>NZ_JAEVHN010000920.1:0-1589 GCF_016803375.1 Micromonospora sp. 4G55 | reverse complement strand
AAAGCGTAAGCAAGTTAATACTAAAACCTAAAACATAAAGTCCAGCAAAAGTTCCTAACAATGAAACAGGTACAGCTATCATAGGAATAAGTGTTGCACGGAAATTCTTTAAGAACATATACATAACAATGATAACTAAAATTAGAGCTTCAACAAAAGTTTTAACAACTTCTTTGATTGATTCTATTACAAATTTTGTTGTATCGTAAGGAATTTTATATGTTAAACCTTTTGGAAAATTTTTTGAAAGTTCTTGCATTTTAGCTTGAACAAGTTCTGCTGTATGCAATGCGTTTGCCCTGATTGAAGATTAATCATAATTGGAACTGCATCATTGCCATTTAATCGTCCTTGTGAGCTGTATTGTTGTGATCCTATTTCCACATCAGCTACATCTTTAAGTCTTAAAATGATCCATCATTATTTGTTCTTAAAATAATGTTTTCAAATTCACTAGGATTTTGTAGTCTTCCTTGCATAGTGATTGAATAAACATAAGGGGATTTTTGGGTTACAGGTTCTTCGCCAATTTTACCAGTTGCGTATTGGGCATTTTGGTCATTAACCGCAGAAATTACATCAGTAGCTGTGATTCCAAATTTATTTAATAAATCAGGCTTGAGCCAAATTCTTAAAGAATAATTACGATTTCCTATAGCGTTTGCATCTCCAACTCCTGGAACCCTTTTTAACTCATCTAAAACATTTAAAGTGATATAGTTATATACATCTACTGCACTCATTGAGCCATCACTTGAATACATAGAAATTGCAGCAAGTGTTGTTGAGGAAGTTTTTCTAACTGTTACTCCAAGTTTTTTAACTTGCATCTGGCATTTTTGCAGTTGCGGCTGAAATTCTATTATTAACATCTATGGTGGCTTGATCAGGATCTGTACCGATATCAAAATAAACAGTCAAACTCATAGTTCCTGAAGAACTTGAAGTTGAATCCATGTAAATCATATTATCTGCGCCATTGATTGCATCTTCGATAGGACTTGCAACTGTTGAAGCAATGGTTTGTGCATCAGCTCCTGTGTAAGTTGCACTTACTTTAACTGTAGGAGGGGTTAAAGAAGGATATTGTTCTATAGGTAAATTTGTAAGACCTATGGCTCCAGCTAAAGAAATGATAATTGCAACAACTGAAGCAAAAACAGGTCTTTCGATAAAAAATTTAGAAAACATTATTGTGCTCCAATTTCTTTAACTTCGCTACCAACTTGAATTTTTTTAAAGTTATCTAAAATGATTTTATCGCCATTTTGCAATCCTTTGTCAATAATGGCGTATTCATTGTTTTGGTAGCTTATATGTACAGAAGATTTTTCTACTTTTCCATTTTTAACAAGAAGAACATAAACATCATTTTGATCTTGTTTAACACCTATTTGAGGCACTTTAAAGCCATTTTTTTGTATAAAACCTTCTGAAGTAATTGTTGCAAAAGCACCCGGTAAAAGTGTTGAGTTATTGTTATCAAATACGGCTTTGGCTTTTACTGTTCCACTATTAGCATCTATAACAGAATCAATAAAATAAAGTTTGCCTTGAACGGTTTCTCCATTAAGATTTAAATTTGCATG
>NZ_JAEVHN010000919.1:0-1617 GCF_016803375.1 Micromonospora sp. 4G55 | reverse complement strand
GGCTGCCGGGGCGGACTCCTCCGCCCGGTCCCGGGGCCCGCCGCGGGACGCCGTGGCGGCGACCGCGGAGGCCTTGACGGCCCGGTGCGGAGCGAGAACCATGATCATGTTTCGGCCGTCCTGCTTCGGAGCGGCCTCGACGTAGCCCAGGTCCGTGATCTCGGACTCGAGCCGGCGCAGGAGCCGGTAACCCAGCTCCGGGCGGCTCTGCTCGCGACCGCGGAACATGATCGTCACCTTGACCTTGTCGCCCGCCTTGAGGAACCGCACCACGTGACCCTTCTTGGTCTCGTAGTCGTGCGGGTCGATCTTCGGCCGGAGCTTCATCTCCTTGATGACGGTCTGCTGCTGGTTACGCCGCGCTTCGCGCGCCTTCAGTGCGCTCTCGTACTTGAACTTGCCGAAGTCCATGAGCTTGCACACCGGCGGGCGCGCCATCGGCGCAACCTCGACCAGGTCCAGGTCGACGTCCGCGGCCAGCTGCAGGGCGCGCTCCAGCGGGACGATGCCCACCTGCTCACCCTCAGGGCCGACCAGTCGGACCTCACGTGCCCGGATCTGCTCGTTCACGCGTGGTTCGACGCTGATGGGGCCTCCTCGAGTCGAGTGTCCTGCGTGTGGCGACCCCGTGGGCCCCCGGGGGGGGCGCCGGAAAGCAGAAGGCCCTGGCGCATGCCAGGGCCCGCTCGACCGGTCGGCACGATCACATGATCGCGCATCCGGAACCGGAACGTGCCCGGAACCGGGGACCGGACCCGGCCACCGTCAGGGGCGACTCGGGTGGGAGCAGGCGCTCCGCTTCAAGACCGCCCGCACGTCGGAACGGGGGCAGTCTGGTCGACTCGGCAACACTACACCCTCGCCCCAGGCATCCCCAAACCGGGCTCGCAGGTCAGCGCGGGTGTGACCGGGGGCTCAGCGACCCGTCCGGCCGGCCGCCAGCGCGGCCAGGTGAGCCTGGTGCAGCCGGCGCAGCGCCCGGACGCCCTCGACCGCGATCTCCTTGTCGGCCGCCTGGAGGGCGACCATCGGGAGCAGGTCGTCGTCGTGCAGCTCCAGGCTGGCCCAGGGGGCGCCCCGGTCGAAACGCACCCCGCGGACGACCTCCCAGGGCAGCTCGTACGAGCCGATCACGTTGCGCACCCGCACGACCCGGGCGTCGGCTTCGACCCGGGGCCGGGTGAAGAGCAGGATGGCCAGCGCGCCGAAGACGCCCAGCCCGACCATGGCGAGCTGGTCACCGCGCTGGAAGGTGCCGTAGCCGTCGCCGGTGGAGCCGGAGAGCGAGGTCGCCACCAGGCTGAAGACCACCAGGAGGGCGGCCGCCGAGGCCCAGCAGACCACCCGGATGCGACGGGGCTTGAGGCGGATCAGGTCGGTATCGCTCACCCCACCAGTCTGCCACCCGGTCACCGGCGGTGTTCCGCCGCCACACGGACCCGGCCGGCACCCACGTCGCCCCGACCGCGGGGCGGTGTCAGCCGGCCGGCGGAGCGGGCCGGTCGGCGTACGCGGAGTCCCGCCGCTGCCGTCCCGCCGGGTCCTCCGGGGTCGACCGCACCGCCGGCACCGACCGGGTGCCGGCGGGCGCCGGGGGTCGTCCGGGCGGCCCGACGC
>NZ_JAEVHN010000918.1:0-1637 GCF_016803375.1 Micromonospora sp. 4G55 | reverse complement strand
GGCCGGCAACCCGCTGGAGAACTCCGGCTCGCTGACCGGGCACATCCTGGCCCAGGGCTGGGCCGACACGCCCGCCGAACGATCCCGCACCACCCGGGTGGTGGTCGTCCTGGCCGCCTCGCTGGGGCTGCTGGTGGCGATCAGCGTGCTGGTCGTCCTGCTCGCCAACGACGCCATGGACGGCCTGGTGGGCAACATCCTGAACAAGTGAACGTGGGCGGTCCGGGCCACGCCGTCCGGTCCGTGGGCGTACGCGGGGCGAGGGTGAGCCCGCCCACTACCCCCTCGCGATCGACTGGCGGCGTCGCCGGGCCGCCGTACACTTGTGGGGATCACTGACCCGGCGCGCGTGGTGCGCGCCCATGGGCGATCTTGCGGGCGATTCGGCGGCGTGCAGCCGCAGCGGGCCATCGCGAAGATGCGCCCCGCTCGAAAGGCATTTCTTGACCACCTTCGCTGACCCCGGCACCACTCCGTCCGTCCTCGACCCCACCGTCGGGGACACCCCCGCCGCCGACGTCGACTTCGCCGACCTCGGCCTGCCCCGGCCGCTGGTCGAGGCGCTCGCCCGACAGGGCATCACCACCCCGTTCGAGATCCAGCGGGCCACCATGCCCGACGCGCTCGCCGGCCGGGACGTGCTCGGCCGGGGCCAGACCGGCTCCGGCAAGACCCTCGCCTTCGGGCTGCCGCTGATCGCCCGGCTCGCCGACCGCAACCGGGCCCGCCCGCTGCACCCCCGGGCCCTGGTGCTGGTCCCCACCCGGGAACTCGCCATGCAGGTCAACGACGCCCTGATGCCGCTCGGCAAGGCCGTCGGCATCTTCCTCAAGACCGCCGTCGGCGGCGTGCCGTACGACCGGCAGATCGACGCGCTGCGCCGTGGCGTGGAGATCGTCGTGGCCACCCCGGGCCGGCTCGGCGACCTGATCAACCGGGGCGTGTGCCGCCTGGACGACGTCGAGGTGACCGTCCTCGACGAGGCCGACCAGATGGCCGACATGGGCTTCCTGCCCGAGGTGACCGAGCTGCTGGCGAAGACGCCGGCGGGCGGCCAGCGGCTGCTCTTCTCGGCCACCCTGGACGGTGACGTGGACTCGCTGGTCAAGCGGTTCATGACCGACCCGGTGACCCACTCGACCGCCCCGTCGACCGCGTCGGTGTCCACCATGGACCACCACATGCTGCTGATCCCGCCGCACGACAAGTTCGCGGTGGCGGCGTCCATCGCGGCCCGCGACGGCCGGACCATGCTCTTCGCGCGTACCCAGCTCGGGGTGGACCGGCTGGTCGAGCAGCTCGCCGCGGTCGGCGTACGGGCCGGCGGCCTGCACGGTGGCAAGACCCAGCGGATGCGTACCAAGACGCTGGCCGAGTTCCGCGAGGGCCGGATGAACGTCCTGGTCGCCACGGACGTGGCCGCCCGGGGCATCCACGTCGACGGGGTCTCCCTGGTGCTGCACATCGACCCGCCGAAGGACCCGAAGGACTACCTGCACCGCGCGGGCCGTACCGCCCGGGCGGGCGAGTCCGGCGCGGTGGCGACCCTGGTGCTGCCCAAGCAGCGCCGCACCACGCTGGCGATGATGGAGAAGGCCGGCGTCGCGCCGGCCGAGACCCGGGTCCGCGTCGGCGAC
>NZ_JAEVHN010000917.1:0-1647 GCF_016803375.1 Micromonospora sp. 4G55 | reverse complement strand
ACAACATCGTCGTGCGGGCCACCGCCGTGGCCTGACCCACCATCACCGGCGGGAGCACTGCCGTACTACGGTGGGCCCCCGGATCGAGGGCGGCGGAGGTGGACGGTGGCGGCACGGCTCATTCCGCGACTGGGGTCGCTGGTCGACCGGGTGCTCGGCCGCGAGGCCGAAGCGGCCGCGCCGGCCCCGCGGCGGTCCAATCCGGACGCCGTGGTCGACTGCGCGGTGTACGTCAACGGCCGTCGGGAGTCCGGCCGCCCGCACTACGCCGACGCGTACGCCCGCTCCCGGCGCGGCCGCAACGCCTTCGTCTGGCTGGGGCTGCACGACCCGGGCGCGGCGGTGATGGCGGCGGTCGGGCGCACCTTCGGCCTCGACGAACTCGTCGTGGAGCAGGCGCTCGCCGACGGGCACCGGCCCACCGTGCAGCGGCACGACGGGGTGACCCTGCTGGTGCTGCGCACCGCCAGCTACGTCGAGCACGCCGAGCTGACCGCCACCTCCGAGGTGATCGACACCGGGGACGTGATGGTCTTCCTGGGCGACCGGTTCGTCATCACCGTCCGGCACGGCGCCTCCGGTGCGCTGACCCCGGTCCGGCACGACATCGAGAGCCGCCCGGCGATGCTGGCCGAGGGGCCGTGGGCGGTGGCGTACGCGGTGGCCGCCCGGATGGTCGACCTGTACCTGGAGGTCGCCGCCCACCTGGAGAAGGACCTGGAACGCGTCGAGGAGAGCGTCTTCGCCCGCGACCGGGGCGCCGACATCCAGCACATCTACCAGCTCAAGCGGGAGGTGGTGGAGTTCAAGCGGGCGGTGCTGCCGTTGCAGGAGCCGGTGCGCGCGCTGGTCTCGGACCGGGCCGGTGGGCCGCCGCCGGGGCTGCGCCGCTGGTTCGTCGACGTCGAGGGCCGGCTGAGCCGTGCGGTGGAGCGGGTCGCCGCGTACGACGAGCTGCTCAACTCGGTGCTCCAGTCCCGGCTCGCGCAGCTCGCCGTCGACCAGAACAACGACATGCGCAAGATCGCCGCGTGGGCCGCGATCGCCGCCACCCAGACCGCCGTGGCCGGCGTGTACGGCATGAACTTCACGCACATGCCCGAGCTGACCTGGCGGTACGGCTACGCCGGCGCCCTGCTGCTGATGGCGACCGCCGCGGTGGTCCTGCACCGGCTGTTCCGCCGCTCCGGCTGGCTCTGAGCCCTGCGCGCGACCCGGCGCGGACGGAACGAGCCGGATCCGGGCCGGATCAGAGCCGGCTCACGGTTCGGCAAGCGCGGCCAGCTCCCGGTCCAGCAGCTCGGCGAGCCGGGCGACGCGGCCCGGGTCGCTGTCGCCGGTGATGCCCCGGCTGGGCATCTCGACGGTCATCAGCAGGTACAGGTGCAGCCGGTAGAGCCCGAGCCGGCGGCGCACGCCCGGGTCATCGAGGGGCACCGGCCCGCCCGCCGCCTGGTAGCCCCGCAGGAACGCGTCGTCCGGCTCGTCCTCGGCCCGGCGGAAGATCAGCGGTGAGACCAGGTCCAGCAGCGGATCGCCGTAGAGGTGCCGCTCGCCGTCGACCAGACCGTTGAGCCGGGGCACGCCGTCCGGCCCGGCGACGGCCAGCACGTTGCCGGCCCAGCCGTCGAAGTGCAGCAGCGCCGG
>NZ_JAEVHN010000916.1:0-1691 GCF_016803375.1 Micromonospora sp. 4G55 | reverse complement strand
TGGCCGGTCAGCACCGCCATCGGGAGCGCCAGCGTGGCCAGCACCGCCGCGACCAAGGTCAGCCGGCTCGCCGCGTCGGGCGTGCCGTCGCCCAGCGGGTCGGCGGGGAGCAGGCCACCGAGCAGCCACCCCGCCACCCCGGCGGCCGGCACCACCAGCAGCGATTCGGCCAGGCCGCGCCGGACCACGGCGGTGGTGGAGCCGCCCCGGGCGCGCAGCAGCAGGTACTCGTCGCGGCGGCGGCGCACCGCCAGCCGGGCGGCGCAGCACGGTCAGCCCGGCGAGGGTGGCGAGCACCCCGGCGGCGATGACGGTCAGCAGCGTACGGGCGGCGGCGAGCGAGTCCGCGTACTGCCGCAGCGGGATGTCGACGCCCTGGGCGAGCAGCAGCCCGGCGGGGCGCTCGCGGTCGGCCTGGGAGAGTCCGTCGACCAGCGCGTCGAGCCGACCCGGGGTGAGCCGACCGGGGTCGATCCGGTAGCGCCAGCCGAAGCCGACCGCCCAGCCGGCCGCCGCCCGGTCGTCGAAGCCGGCCTCGTCGGTCAGCCCCACCATCTGGAACGGCTGGCCGTCGCCGACCGGCGGGGTGAGCCGCAGCGCCGAGGGGAGCGCGTCCCAGGCGCCGCCGTCGGCGTCGACGGGCCGGAACAGGCCGACCACCGCGACGGTCGTGGCGGCGTACTCCTGGCCGTCGGGCATGTGCAGGGCCAGGTGCAGCCGACTGCCGGGGCGCAGGCCGAGCTGCCGGGCGACCGGCTCCGCGAGCACCGTCTCCACCGGCGCGGCCCGGTCCGCCCCCTCGCCCGGCCAACGGCCGTCGACCAGGGTGGCCGACTCCCGCAGCCCGGTCATGGTGCGCAGGCTGAGGTCGATCAGCCCCTTGTCGGCGGTGAGTTCCGGCCCGGTCAGCCGGCCGAACTCGGTGTCCGCGACGTACCAGCGCTCGCCGACCATCTCGCGCACCGGCGCGGGCAGCTGCCCCAGCAGCGAGTCCAGGGCGGCCCGCTGGGCGGCCGCCACCCCCGGCGCCGGCTGCGGCTCCGCCGGCCGGGTGTAGAGCAGGTCGCGCCGGGGGCCCGGCACGTCGGCCAGCTGCTCGCGCAGTCCCTGGCCGGAGAGCCGGTCCGCGATCCGCGGCATCCCGGTGACCAGCAGCGCGGTGACCAGCGTCAGCACCGCGAGGAGCAGGAAGTGCCCCCCGTACGCGCGCACCCTGCGCAGCACGCTCATCGTTCTCCCCCGATCCGCAGCCGGGCGGCCGCGACGCGTTGCCGGATGCCGGCGGTCAGGACGGCGCTGAACGCGAGCGCCGCCAGCAGCAGCCCGAGCGCGGTCAGGCCGATCGGCGTCCAGGGCAGGGTGAAGGCCGCCTCCGGCACGGGCCGCCGGCGCTCGGGGTGAGGATCACCAGCGGGGCCATCGTGGCGCCCACTCCCGCGCCGACCAGCAGGCCGACGGCGACCCCGATGCCGGCCAGGAAGGTCTGCTCGGCCAGCAGCGCGCGGGCCAGCAGCGGCGGTCCGGCGCCGAGGGTGTGCAGGACCGCGAACTCACCGAGCCGGTGCCGGGCGGTGGCCCAGACGTCCACGGCGAGGCCGACCAGGGCGAGCAGCACCGACCCGAGGCGGCGGCGAGCAGCCGTCCGCGCGCCCCGCCAGTACGGGTCCCGGGCGGCCTCCGCGGCGGCCGCC
>NZ_JAEVHN010000915.1:0-1699 GCF_016803375.1 Micromonospora sp. 4G55 | reverse complement strand
GGCCACGGGACGGCGGGACCAGGGGGACGGGCGGAACGGCGAAGCGGCGGACGGCGGGACGGGCGGGACGGCGGGGCCGGAGCACCTGACCAAAGTCGGGTCCGGCGGACGCCGATCGGCAGCGGCGGCGCCGGCCCGTCGGTTCCTACCGTCAACGCATGATCACACTACGTGGGTTGACGAAGCGGTTCGGGACGGTGACGGCCGTCGACGACCTGACCGTCGACATCGCACCCGGGCGGGTCACCGGGTTCCTCGGCCCCAACGGCGCGGGCAAGTCCACCACCATGCGGATGGTGCTCGGCCTGGACCGGCCCACCGCCGGTCGGGTCCTGGTCGCCGGGCGGGCGTACCGGGAGCTGCGCCATCCGCTGCGGGAGGTGGGGGCGCTGCTCGACGCCCGGGCGATCCATCCGGCGCGGGCGGGCCGGGCGCACCTGCTGGCGATGGCCCGCAGCAACGGCATCCCGGCCCGGCGGGTCGACGAGGTGCTCGCCGTGGCCGGCCTGGACGACCGGGCCGCCGCCAAGCCGGGACGGACCCTGTCGCTCGGCATGGCACAGCGGCTCGGCATCGCCGCCGCGCTGCTCGGCGACCCGCCGGTGCTGATGTTCGACGAGCCGGTCAACGGCCTCGACCCGGACGGGGTGCGCTGGATCAGGCAGCTCACCGCCGACCTCGCCGCCGAGGGACGGACCGTGCTGCTCTCCAGCCACCTGATGAGCGAGATGGAGCAGACCGCCGCCCACCTCGTGGTGATCGGCAAGGGCCGGCTGATCGCCGACGCGCCCGTCGCGGAGGTGCTCGCCACGGGCGCCACCGCCGCCCGTGCGGGTCCGCGGGCCACACCCGGAGGGGCTGGCCGCGCTGGCCGGACGGCTCACCGCCGAGGGGTACGCGGTCACGGCCGAGGGCCGCGCGGCCTGGCCGTCACCGGGGTCACCGCCGACCGGGTCGGCGACCTGGCGTACGAGCTGGGGGTACCGCTGCACGAACTGAGTCCGGTGGCCGTCACGCTGGAACAGGCGTTCATGCGGCTGACCGGCGACGCGGTCGAGTACGCGCGGGAGGTGCCCGGTGACCGCCCTCTCCCCCGCCCGCCCGCGCCCGGGGCGGTGGTCTCGCCGGCGCGGTGGCCGCCGAGTGGACCCGGCTCTGGTCGGTGCGGGCCACCTGGTGGACCCTGCTGGCCGGGGTGCTGCTGATGGCCGCCACCTCGGCCCAACTGGCGATCTACGCGGCCAACGCCAACACCAACGACGACCCGGCCGACGACCGGGGCGTGGTCACCGTCGGCAACGTGCTGGTCGGCGCGCTGGAACTCACCCAGTACGCGGTGCTGGCGCTCGGCCTGCTCGCCATCACCAGCGAGTACGCCACCGGCACCATCCGCACCACCCTGCAGGGCACCCCGTCGCGGGGCCGGATGCTGCTGGCCAAGGCGGTGGTGGCCGGCGCGGTGACGTTCGCCTTCGGGCTGCTGCTCGGCCTGGTCGGGTGCTCGCGGCCCGGCCGCTGCTCGGCGACTGGGGGCGGCGCCGCTGGCCGGGACGCTCGGCGACGTGCTGGCGACGGCGACGTACCTGGCACTGGTGGGGGTGCTGGCCCTCGGGCTGGGGGCGGCGCTGCGCAGCGCGGTGCTCACCCTCACCGTGCTCTTCGCCGTCCTGATGATCGTGCCGCTGTCGTTGCGGGAGCC
>NZ_JAEVHN010000914.1:0-1808 GCF_016803375.1 Micromonospora sp. 4G55 | reverse complement strand
CACGGTCGAGGGGGTGCCGCGCCGGCGCCGGCAGGGTCTCCGCGCACCGGGGGCGGGCCAGTGTGGAGGAGGCGAGCGCGGCCTCCGCGCCGCCGGCCACCGGCAGCCCGGCCACGCTCGGCACGTCGTACTCCGGTGGGCAGGTGACCACGACGGAGAGTGCGCCCTCCCGACCGCTGGACACCGGCGGCGCGCCGGGGCCGCGGGTGGTGATCGACCACGTCCAGGTGAGCACCTTCGGTCTCGACGCCACCGTCGAGGTACGCCTGCTCGCCGGTGGCGACACGGCGGCCGGGCACTCCACCGGGCCGGCCGTGGACGGGTACGTCCTGCGACTCTGCGCGGTCGCCGCCGCGGCGGCGGTGGACCAGCTGCTGCGGGGCGCCGACGGCATGGCCGAGCGCGGACGGTGCTTCGTCGAGCACGCCGCGGTGGTGCCGTTCGGCAACTGCGAGGTGGCCACGGTGGTGGTGCTGCTGGTCTGCGACGGCTGGGTCGAGCAGCTCGCCGGCTCCGCGCTGGTCGCCGGTGACCCCCGGCAGGCGGTGGTCCGCGCGACGCTGGCCGCCGTCAACCGGCGCCTGGAGGCGTTGCTGGCCTGAGCGGCGCGGTGTTCGCCGGCGGGTCGTGCTGGGCACACTGGGAGGCATGAAGCGAGCCGCCCTCTGGCCCGAGCATCTGCTGCCCCCGCACCACGTTCCGCCGCCCTGGCCGGGCCGGGAGGTACGCCTCGACGGCACGGTCACCTACGTCCGGGACACCCCGGCCACGAGTGCGGACGCGGAGCCGGCGCTGTACGTGCACGGGCTGGGCGGCTCGTCGCAGAACTGGACGGACCTGGCCGGCCTGCTCGCCCACCGGCTCGACGGGCAGGCCATCGACCTGCCCGGGTTCGGGCGCAGCGAGCCGGGGCGGCGCTACACGATCCCGGCCTTCGCCGACCGGGTGGTCCGCTGGATCGAGCACTCCGACCGGGGGCCGGTGCACCTGTTCGGCAACTCCCTCGGCGGGGCGATCGCGGTGCACGTGGCGGGGCTGCGGCCGGAGCTGGTGCGGACCCTCACGCTGGTCTCCCCGGCGCTGCCGTTCCTGGACTTCCGCCGCTCGTTGCAGGGGCGGATGCTGCCGCTGCTGGCCATCCCGCGCGGGGAGCGGCTGGCGGCCTGGCGGCTGGCCCAGCTCGCCCCCGAGGTGATGGCCCAGCAGGTGCTGGAGGCGTGCTTCGCCGACCTGAGCCGGATCAGCGAGCAGCGCCGGCAGGAGGCGCTGGAGGAGATCCGGGTGCGCTACGAGGCCGCGCACTACGCCGCCGCGTACGTCCGGACGTTCCGCGGCCTGGTCTCCAGCTTCCTGCGCTCGTACCTGCCGGGGCCGGGGTCGATGTGGCGGATCGCTGCGGCCGTGCAGGCGCCGACGCTGGTGGTGGGCGGCCTGCAGGACAAGCTGGTGGATGTGCGGGTGGCGCCGCAGGCGGCCCGGGTGATCCCGGACAGCCGGCTGATGATGCTCGAAGGGGTCGGCCACGTCGCGCAGGTGGAGGTGCCGCGCACGGTGGCACGGGCGGTGCTGCACCTGCTCGCCGAAACGGAGGAGGCCGGGAGGCGCTCCGACATGGCAGGCTGACCCGGATGCCCGAGTTCCTCCCCCACGGTCACCGCACGCGTGCGACCCCCCGTGGCCGCCGCGCGCCCGTCGGAGGCCGTCGCTGGATGGTCCTGCTGCTGGCCATGCTCGCGGTGGTGGCCGGCGCGGGCGGTGCGCTCTCCGCCGGTCGTCCCGGGGCCGTGGCCGAGACCGTCGCCGCCGGG
>NZ_JAEVHN010000913.1:0-1816 GCF_016803375.1 Micromonospora sp. 4G55 | reverse complement strand
TCGGCTGGCGGTGTTGTTCACCGGTCAGGGCGCGCAGCGCCTGGGTATGGGTCGCTCGCTGCACGCGGCGTTCCCGGTCTTCGCTGCTGCGTTCGACGCGGTGGTGGCGGAGTTGGACGCGCATCTGGACCGGCCGTTGCGTGAGGTGGTCTGGGGTGATGACGAGGAGTTGATCCGGCGGACGGGTTACGCGCAGGCGGGGTTGTTCGCGGTCGAGGTGGCGTTGTTCCGGCTGGTGGAGTCGTGGGGTGTGCGGCCGGACTTCGTGGCGGGGCACTCGATCGGTGAGCTGGCCGCCGCGCACGTCGCCGGAGTCCTGTCGTTGCCTGACGCGGCGCGTCTGGTAGCGGCCCGGGGTCGGTTGATGCAGGCGTTGCCGGCTGGTGGGGCGATGGTTTCCATTCAGGCGTCGGAGGGGGAGGTGCGGGCGGCGCTGGCGGGTTCGGGTGCGGTGGTCGGGTCCTCTGGAGCTGATGACGCAAACGATTCACCCTCCAACGGCAACGGCAACGGCAACGGCAACGGCAACGGCAACGGCAACGGCAACGGCAACGGCAACGGCAACGGCAACGGCAACGGCGGCGCCACCGGTATCGACATCGGCCCGGTGGCCGGTGCGGGTGTGGACATCGCGGCGGTCAACGGTTCCCGTTCGGTGGTGATCTCTGGCCCGGAGGCTGCCGTGCTCGCCGTTGCGGAGCACTTCGCCAAGCTGGGTCGCAAGACCACCCGCCTGCGGGTGAGTCACGCGTTCCACAGCGGGCTGATGGACCCGATGCTCGACGAGTTCCGGACCGTCGCGGCAGACCTGACCTACGCCGAGCCGCAGCTCCCGGTCGTGTCCAACCTGACCGGCACCCTGGCGAGCAGCGAGCTGACCGAGCCCGACTACTGGGTGCGGCACGTCCGCGAGGCCGTCCGCTTCGCCGACGGCATCACCAGCCTGCACCAGGCCGGCGCGACCACGTTCCTGGAACTTGGCCCGGATGCCGCGCTCACCCCGATGATCGAGGGCATCCTCACCGACGAGGTCACCGTCGTGCCATCCCTGCGCCGGGGACACGACGAGCAGCGGCAGGCACTGACCGCCCTGGCCAGGCTGCACGTCACCGGTACCACCGTCGACTGGACGGCGCTGCTCCCGCAGACCACCCGCACCGTCGACCTGCCCACGTACCCGTTCCAGCGGCGGCGCTACTGGTTGAACCCGCTGCCGCCCGCCGGCGACGTCGGCTCGGTCGGGCTCGATCCGATCGGGCACCCGCTGCTCGGCGCCGCCGTACCGGCCGCCGACACCGACCGGGTGGTGCTCACCGGGCGGCTCGCCGTCGACCGGCAGCGCTGGCTGGCCGACCACGAGATCCTCGGTGCGGTACTGCTGCCCGGCACCGGCTTCGTCGAGCTCGCCGTCCGCGCCGGTGACCACGTCGGCTGCGGCCGGGTCGAGGAACTGACCCACCGGGCCCCCATGATCCTGCCCGGCCGGGGCGCGGTGGCCGTCCAGGTGGTGGTGGGGTCGCCCGACGACCACGGCGTACGCCAGATCGGGATCCACTCCCGACCCGAGGGCGGGGACGGAGTGTGGACCCTGCACGCCACCGGCGCGATCGCGCCGACCGCCGCCCCGGCCACCTGGGACCTCACCCAGTGGCCGCCGCCGGGGGCCACCGCGCTGCCGGTGGAGAGCTTCTACCCGGGGCTGCGCGCCCGCGGCTACGGCTACGGCCCGACGTTCCAGGGCCTGCGGGCCGCCTGGCGGCGCGGCGAGGACGTCTTCGCGGAGGTCGCGCTCCCCGAGGGCGAGGACGCCGAGCGG
>NZ_JAEVHN010000912.1:0-1823 GCF_016803375.1 Micromonospora sp. 4G55 | reverse complement strand
CCATCCATTTGTGCAGCACCTGTAATCATGTTTTTAACATAATCTGCGTGACCTGGGCAGTCAACGTGTGCATAGTGACGATTGTCTGTTTCATATTCAATATGAGAAGTAGCAATAGTAATACCACGCTCTTTTTCTTCTGGAGCATTATCGATATTATCATAATCTTTAAGCTCTGCTAAACCTCTTCTAGAAAGAACAGCAGAAATAGCAGCTGTTAAAGTAGTTTTACCATGGTCAACGTGACCAATAGTACCAATATTTACGTGTGGCTTATTACGTGAAAATTTTTCTTTAGCCATTTTTTTCCTCCGTATAAAAAATAAATTGAGCAAAGCAAGTCTTATATCTATATAATTTTTTCAATTTCATGGAGCTCATAGCGGGAATTGAACCCGCGACCTCTCCCTTACCAAGGGAGTGCTCTACCTCTGAGCCATACGAGCGCTCAGAAAAATTATACACAATAACAGACAACAAAAACTCTTAAATGGGATATATACTGTAAGTTAAAGGTTTTAAAATACAGCTCCCAGTTCTTTTAAATTATTGGAGCGGGAAACGGGACTCGAACCCGCGACCCTCAGCTTGGAAGGCTGATGCTCTAGCCAACTGAGCTACTCCCGCAAAGCATGGTGGTGAGTCGTGGATTCGAACCACGGAAGGCGAAAGCCAGCAGATTTACAGTCTGCCCTCGTTGGCCACTTGAGTAACTCACCATAAAAATATTGCTTTTTCAATATTCTGGTCAAACACTGCTAAAATAAAATGGAGCTGGTTAAGGGACTTGAACCCCCGACCTGCTGCTTACAAGGCAGCTGCTCTACCAACTGAGCTAAACCAGCAAAAATAAAAGTGAGATTATAACTCAAAAAAAAATTTTTGTCAAGACTTTTTTAGTTTTTCTATAAAATTTTAGTCTTGTAAAGTTTATTATCATAAACCAATATTATTTTTATCTATTTATGATAATCAAACAAATTTAAAAATTTCTTTGCTCTTTCGCTTTTTGGATTTTCAAAAAAACTTTTAGGATCATTTTCTTCGATGATTTTTCCTTCATCCATAAAAATAATTTTATCTGCTACAGCTTTAGCAAAACCCATTTCATGAGTAACAATAAGCATAGTCATACCCTCTTTTGCAAGATTTAACATCACTTCTAAAACTTCTCTGACAATCTCAGGATCCAGTCGCTGCTGTAACCTCATCAAAAAGCATTAACTCAGGATTCATGCATAAACTTCTTACTATGGCAATTCTTTGCTTTTGTCCTCCGCTAAGTTCTCTTGGATAAGCATGAATTTTATGCTAAAAGCCCCACCTTTTCGAGCCAAATTTTAGCCTCTTTTAAAACCTCATCTTTCTTTCTTTTTTGCACTTTCATAGGCCCTAAAAGTATATTTTCTTCAACACTTAAATGCTCAAAAAGCTCATAAGATTGAAAAACCATACCAACTTTTTGACGCATTCTTGGCCATTCTTTAAAATCTTTATCTATTTTCTCATTATCAATATAAATATTACCACTTGCAATCTCTTCAAGCCCATTAATACAACGCAAAAGCGTAGATTTTCCACATCCACTAGGACCTAAAATCACCACAACTTCTTTAGCCTTAACTTCTAAATTAATATCTTTTAAGGCGTGATGCGAACCATAATACTTTTGTAAATTTTCTATTTTTAGTATGCTCATTTTAGCTCCATTTTTTCTCTAATTTTCTTGAATATAAAGTGATGGGATAACAAAGTATAAAAAAGATAAAAAAAATCAAACCATAAATAATAAAAGGTGCAAAATCATTTCTATTATGAAATTC
>NZ_JAEVHN010000911.1:0-1825 GCF_016803375.1 Micromonospora sp. 4G55 | reverse complement strand
GTGCGGCCCGTCCGGGCAGGCGGGGTCGGCGGCGGCCGGGTCGCAGGCGAAGCGGCAGCCGGCGACCCGGTCGACCGGGGGCAGCAGCGCCGCGAGGGCCCGCACGGCGGTGGACTTGGCGGTGCCCTTCTCGCCCCGCACCAGCACCCCGCCGATGGCCGGGGAGACGGCGTTGAGCAGCAGGGCCAGCCGCATGTCGTCCATGCCGAGCACCGCGCTGAACGGGTAGCCACTCATTGCCGGTCCTCCAAATCGCCCTCGCTGGCCAGGTACGTCTCGCGGAGCCGGTCGAGGGTGGCCGGTTCGGGCGCGGCCCACAGGCCCCGGTCGGCGGCCTCCAGCAGCCGCTCGGTGATGCCACGCAGCGCCCACGGGTTGGACTGCTCCAGGAACTCCCGGGTGGTCTCCTCGAAGACGTACGCGGCGGCCAGGTGCTCGTACATCCAGTCGTCGACCACGCCGGCGGTGGCGTCGTAGCCGAACAGGTAGTCCACGGTGGCGGCCAGCTCGAACGCGCCCTTGTAGCCGTGCCGGCGCATCGCGGCGATCCACTTCGGGTTGACCACCCGGGCCCGGAACACCCGCCGGGTCTCCTCGCCGAGGGTGCGGGTGCGCACGTCGTGCGGCATCGCCGAGTCGCCCACGTACGCGGCCGGCGCGGCGCCGGTGAGGTGGCGGACCATCGCCACCATCCCGCCGTGGTACTGGAAGTAGTCGTCCGAGTCCACGATGTCGTGTTCGCGGGTGTCCTGGTTCTTGACGGCGACGGCGATGCGGGCGAAGGAGCGTTCCATGTCGGCGCGCGCCTCCCGCCCGTCCAGGTCCCGGCCGTAGGCGTAGCCGCCCCAGACGGCGTACACCTCGGCGAGGTCGGCGTCGGTGCGCCAGTTCCGGGCGTCGATCAGCGGCAGCAGCCCCGCCCCGTACGCCCCCGGTTTGGAGCCGAAGATCCGGGCGGTGGCCCGGCGGGCGTCGCCGTGTTCGGCGAGGTCGGCGTCCACGTGGGCCCGGACGTAGTTCTCCCCGGCCGGCTCGTCGAGGGCGGCGACCCGGCGTACCGCGTCGTCGAGCAGCGCCACGACGTGGGGGAAGGCGTCGCGGAAGAAGCCGGAGATGCGGACGGTGACGTCCACCCGGGGGCGGCCCAGCTCCGCCAGCGGCACCACCTCGACGCCGGTGACCCGCCGCGACCGGTCGTCCCAGACCGGCCGGCAGCCGAGCAGGGCCAGCACCTCGGCGATGTCGTCGCCCTGGGTACGCATGGCGCTGGTGCCCCAGACGGTGAGCCCCACCGAGCGGGGGTACGCGCCGGTGTCCGCAAGGTGCCGGGCGAGCAGCGAGTCGGCGAGGGCCACCCCGACGTCCCAGGCGTTGCGCGACGGGATGGCCTTGGGGTCGACGGAGTAGAAGTTGCGGCCGGTGGGCAGCACGTTGACCAGCCCGCGGGTGGGTGAGCCGGAGGGGCCGGGCGGCACGAACCGGCCGTCCAGCGCGCCGAGCACCCGGTCGATCTCGTCGGTGGTCCGGGCCAGCCGGGGCACCACCTCGCGGGCGGCGAAGCGCAGCACGTCGGCGGCGTCGCCAATCGCCCGGCCGGTCACCTCCTCGACCACCGCGTCGACCTTGTCGGCGTCCCAGCCGAGGGTCTCCATGCCGACGACCAGCCGGCGGGCCAGGGCCTCGATGAGGTCGACGGCGTCGGCGCCGGTGGCGGCGGCCCGTCCGCCGCCTCGGTCAGCGGCTCCGGCACGGCGATCCGCCGTCCGGGCTCGGCGAGCAGCTCCTGCTCGTCCAGCCCGTACGCGGCGGCGAGCGCCTGGCGCAG
>NZ_JAEVHN010000910.1:0-1862 GCF_016803375.1 Micromonospora sp. 4G55 | reverse complement strand
CCCGGCTGGCCCCCACCGACCTGCGGGTACGCGCCGGCGAGGCGCTCGCCGTGCTCGGGCCCAACGGCGTCGGCAAGTCCACCCTGGCCCTGCTCCTCGGCGGGCTGCTCCGCCCCGGCGTCGGCCGGGTCACGCCACGGCCGCGCTGGCCGGAGCGGACGACCGCACTCCCCCGCACCGCTGGCGGGCGCCCGCGCTGGCCCGCCGGATCGGCTCGGTCTTCCAGGACCCGGAGCACCAGTTCGTCACCGCCACGGTCTTCGACGAACTGCGCTCGGCCCCCGCCGGACCGGCCAGTCCGAGCCGGCGGTACGCGCCACCGTGGACGCCCTGCTGGACCGGCTGCGGCTGACCCGGCTGGCCGGGGCGAACCCGTACACCCTCTCCGGCGGGGAGGCGCGGCGGCTGAGCGTGGCGACCGCGCTGGCCACCGCGCCCCGCCTGCTGATCTGCGACGAGCCAACCTTCGGCCAGGACCGGCGCACCTGGCGGGAGCTGGTCGACCTCTTCGCCGACCTGCGCGACGCCGGGCACGGCGTCGTCACCGTCACCCACGACGCGGACTTCGTCGCCGCGCTCGCCGACCGCACCGTCACCCTGGACCGGCGGCCCGACCCGGCCGGCGACGACTCCGGGCGGCGCCCGTGATCAGCCTGGAACCGGTCGCGGCGCCCGGCGCGCCGCTGGCCCGGCGCAACCCGGTGGCGAAGCTGGCCGCCGCGTTGGTCTTCTCGGCCGTCCTGGTGGCCACCCTGGACCCGGTGGCCCCGGCCATCGCGATCGCCGTGGAGCTGGCCGTGCTGCCGCTGTTCGGGATCCGGTACCGGGTGCTGGCCCGGCGGGCCCTGCCGCTGCTGGCCGGCGCGGCCGGCATCGTGGTCACGCTGGTGCTCTTCGCCGCCGACCGGTCCGGCCGGGTGCTGCTGGACGCCGGGCCGCTGCTGGTCACCTCGGGGGTGCTGCTGACCGCGCTCGGGCTGGCGCTGCGGATGTTCGCGGTGGCCCTGCCGGGCGTGATCGTCTTCGCCACCACCGACCCGACCGACCTGGCCGACGCGCTGGTACAGAACGCGAAGGCGCCGGCCCGGTTCGCCATCGGGACGCTGGCCGCGTTCCGGCTGGTCCCGCTGCTCGGCCAGGAGTGGCAGATGATCGAGATGGCCCGCCGGGCGCGCGGCGTGGACGCCGGGCGCAACCCGGTGGCGAAGCTGCGGCTGTTCGTGTCGACCGCGTTCGCCCTGCTGGTCGGGGCGCTCCGACGGGGCACCCGGCTGGCGGTGGCGATGGACGCCCGGGGCTTCGACGCCGGTACCCCGCGCACCGTCGCCCGCCGGCAGCGGTTCGGCCTGGCCGACGGGCTGCTCGTCGCCGGAGCGGCCGTGCTGGGAGGTGCGGCGATCGCGGTCAGCGTCGCGCTCGGCACCTTCCGCCCGCTGATCGGCTGACCCGGGGGCGATCGGGTCCGGACCGGCGGCCCGGTGGTCGGATCCGGACCGGCGGCCCCGTGTCGGGTCCCGGCCGTGGTGACAAGCGGCGCCGGTAACCCCTCCGGCAGGCGACTTTTGGCGGCACGGTGTCCGGTGAGCGCGATACCTTTGAGGCATTTTGATACCTCAGAGGTATCACGCTCGTCGCGGTCCTACTTCCGCGCCGCGACACGCCGAACCGGCTCACCGGGCCGCTCGGGACAGGCCCCGGTGCGGCAACCGACGGGTCGCCCGCACCGGGAGCGCGCTCCCCGCTCCACCGGCCGCCGGATCAGGTACGCGACCGACCGGCGTCCGTACCAGCAGCGCGGATCAGCTGCGGCGGAAGGCGTACCGGCGGGTCTGGCCACGGGCGGCGGTGGAGCCGCCGCGCAC
>NZ_JAEVHN010000909.1:0-1893 GCF_016803375.1 Micromonospora sp. 4G55 | reverse complement strand
CGGCGCGGCGCTGGCCCGGGTGCCGCTGCGCCAGCTCACCCTCGGCGGGGAGCCGGTCGACCAGGCCGTCCTGGACCAGCTCCGGGCGGTCTTTCCGACCGCCCGGATCTCCTGGATCTACGCCTCCTCCGAGGTCGGCGCGTCCATCGTGGTGCACGACGGCCGGGCCGGGTTCCCGGTCGACTGGCTGGATCGGGAGGTGCCCGGCCGGCCCCGGCTCTCGGTCGACGGCGAGGAGCTGGTGGTCACGTCGCCGTACCACGGGGTCGGGCTCGACGGGCCGGTGCGCACGGCGATCGGGTGCAGGTGGTCGACGACCGGGTGCTGATCACCGGCCGGCTCGACTCCGACGAAATCAACGTCGGCGGCAGCAAGGTCTCCGCCGGGCTGGTCCGGGGCGTGCTCACCGCCCACCCCCGGGTTGCCTGGGCGCGGGTCACCGGCCGGCGCGCCCCGGTGCTCGGCCGGATGGTCGTCGCCGAGGTGGTGCCGACGCCGTCCGGCGACCCGCTGGACGAGGCCACGCTGGTGCGCTGGTGCGCCGACCGGCTCCCCGAGTACGCGGTGCCGCGCCGCATCCGCATGTTCACCGAGATTCCCGTCAAGGAGACGTTGAAGAGCGATGTCTGACTCCCCGCTCGTTCCGCCCAGCACCGTGGTCATCGTCTCCGGCGGCTCCCGGGGGCTGGGCCTGGCCGTCGTCACCGACCTGCTCGACGCCGGCGTACGCGTGGCGGCCTTCGCCCGTACCGTCACGCCGGAACTGGCGAAGCTGGCCGCCGAGCATCCCGACCGGGTGCACGTCGGCGCGGTGGACGTCACCGACCCGGCCGCCACCCAGGCCTTCGTGCGGGAGGTGGAGGAGCGGCTCGGCCCGATCGACGGCGTCGTCAACAACGCCGCCGTCGGCCAGGACTCGCTGCACGTGCACACCTCCACCGGCGACATCGCCCGGATCATCGAGACCAACCTGACCGCGCCGTTGCAGCTCACCCGCCTGGTGATCCGGCGGATGCTGGGCAAGGGCCTGCGCGGGCGGATCGTCAACATCACCTCGATCTGCGCGCAGCGCGGCTTCCCGGGGCTGGTGGCGTACTCGGCCACCAAGGGCGGCCTGGACGCCGCCACCCGCTCGCTGGCGCGGGAGCTGGGCGGCCGGATGCTGGTCAACTCGGTGGCGCCCGGCTTCTTCGCCTCGGAGATGTCCGCCGTGCTGGGCAGCACCCAGCTCGACCAGATCGTCCGGCGCACTCCCACCGGCCACCTGACCGAGCCGGAGGAGGTCGTGCCGGTGGTGCGGATGCTGCTGTGCGAGCGGACCAACATCAACGGCCAGGTGATCGTGGTGGACGGTGCGGCCTCCGTCTGAGCCGGCGGTCGCCGGCCGCCGGCCGAGACCGGTGCCCGCGCTGCTCGCCGCCGCGGAACGGTTCCTGCGGGTGGGCACGCCCGCCGACCTGGCGTACGCGGTCACCCGCAGCCATCTCGACGACGGACGCTGCGTCGGCTGGTACGGCCCGACGATCCCCGGGTGGCGGATCGCGCTGGACGCCGAGCGCGCCCAGGCGGCGGTGCCCCCGGCGCTGGCCCGGCGCTTCGGGCCCGCCGACTTCTGGGCCCGCTGGACCCGGGCGGAGAGCCTCTGCAAGCTGGCCGACGTGCCGGTGGGCGCCTGGTGGCGACGGCACGGGCTGGCCGTACCGCCGGACACGCCCGCGGTGTGGCGGACCCTGCGCCTGGGCGACGTGGTGGTGACCGTCGCCTTCGCGCCCTGACCCGCCGCCCCCCCGCCGCACTGCGTCGCCTCGCGCTTGCCTCCGCCTCGCGCTTGCCTCCGCCTCGCGCCGTGTGCGCCTCGCGCCGTGTGCGCCTCGCGCCGTGTGCGTCTCGCGC
>NZ_JAEVHN010000908.1:0-1900 GCF_016803375.1 Micromonospora sp. 4G55 | reverse complement strand
CTGGCGCACTGGAGACCGGCGGCTGGTGCTCGGCGCCTGGGGATGCGGGGTGTTCCGCAACGACCCGCGCCAGGTCGCCGCCGCCTTCGCCGACCTGCTCGGGCCCGGCCGCCCGTACGCGGGCCGGTTCGACCTGGTGGTGTTCGCGGTGCCGGATCCGACGAACCGGGGCCCCTTCGCCGCCGCGTTCGGTTGAGCGGTCAGCGGTCGATCGGCGGCCGGGTCCGGGCCCGCTTCAGCTCGAAGAACCCGTCGGTGCCGGCGACCAGCACCACCCCGTCCCAGAGCCGGCCGGCTTCCTCGCCACGCGGGATCGGCGCGACCACCGGCCCGAAGAAGGCGGTACGCCGGCCGGCGTCATCGGTGAGGTGGATGGTCGGGGTGCCGAGGTCCTCGCCGACCGGTTCCAGGCCGGCGTGGTGGCTGGCCAGCAGCGCCTCGTCGTACGCGGTGGAGTCGGCCGCGTCGGCCAACTCGACGGGCAGCCCCACCTCGGCCAGCGCCGCCCGGTAGAGGTCGGGCCCGATCGGCGCCCGATCGTGGTGGATCCGGTTGCCCAGCGCGGTGTAGAGGTCCCGCAGGACCTCCGGGCCGGCCTTCATCTCCGCCGCCACCGCCACCCGCACCGGACCCATGCCGGGCTTCAACCACTCCCGGTACCACTCCTCCAACCCCTCGCGGCCCTCGTTGAGCACGCTGAGGCTCATCACGTGGAAGCGCACCTCGACCGCGCGGACCCGTTCCACCTCCAGCAGCCAGCGGGAGGCGTTCCAGGCCCAGGGGCAGCGCGGGTCGAACCACATGTCGGCCGTCGTCATCGTCGTTCCGGTCCTTCCAGGAATGTCGTCGTCCTCTGATCCTGGTCGGTGGACCGGCCCAGTGTGAGGGCCGATTTCCGGGTGATCCGCTGGGCCAATTGGCGATCAGCACGCTGAAGGCTGGCGACTGGCTACGCAGCATGGCCGACTGAGCGCGGGGTGTCGGTCGCCGACGGCGGGCGCCCTGGGCCGAGGTGGCTACCCGGCCGGCCGGTTCGGTGCCGGATGTCCGGATTGGGGTGGGCGGTTGTCGCCCTGATGTCCGGTCTGACCTGCGGTGTCGGCTGCGCGGGGCCGGCCGGGGTGGAATGGGTGGCGGGGCGGGGTCGTTGTACATGGCAGACCGCGGTGGCTGGCCCCCCGGCCCGGACGGTGAATCGGAGAGTCAGGCCCGGCGGAATGCCGGCCCACCCCGGTTGGTTACATCCCCCGGCACCATGGCCCCCGGGCCTGTGGAATGCGCAGCCCGCCGGGCTGGTTACATCCCCTGGACACCCCGAGCAGAGCCCCTTTGTGTGGCCGCCGGGCAGATCCCTCTTCTTTGACTTCCTTTCACGCACACCGCCGTCTCCCCCCGGATGACGGTTGCGTATCCCCCGATCGAAAGGTGCACCCTCATGCGTACCGATCTGATCCGCAAGACCGCCCTGACCTTCGCCGGTGTCGCCGCGACCGCCGGTGGGATCGCCGGCCCGGCCCTCGCCGCGCACGCCGCCCCCACCCACCAGGGCACCAACGCCTCGACGCAGACCGACCGCAAGTCGCACGGCGAGCGGGAACTGAACGTGCGCTACCAGGCCCAGCCGAACTTCTACTACTGCGGCCCCGCCGCCACCCGCAACGCCCTGTCCGTGCAGGGCAAGGACATCGACGTCGACGCGATGGCCAAGGAGATGGGCACCACCGAGGACGGCACCAACAGCATCAACGACATCACCCCGGTGCTGAACAAGGAGACCGGCAGCAAGGACGCCTACCGGTCGGTGGAGATCCGCGACAGCAAGGCCGACCGCAAGCAGACCGACAAGCTGCGCACCGACATCGTCCGCACCATCGACGACGGCCGCGCCGTGGTCGCCAAC
>NZ_JAEVHN010000907.1:0-1913 GCF_016803375.1 Micromonospora sp. 4G55 | reverse complement strand
CAGCCGAAATTGCACAAATGAAAAACATAGAAGATGCAAAAAGACTTCAAGAAGAAAAACAAAAACTCCAAGATACAAGCCTTGAAGAACGAATTTGATTTAGCCAATGAAAACGATTTATTAGAATGGAGCAGATCAGACTCTCCTGTTCGTATGTATTTAAGAGAAATGGGACAAATTGCTTTATTAAACAAAGATGAAGAAATTGAAATTTCCAAAAAAATAGAACTTGGCGAAGATATTATCATTGATGCTTTTTTGTTCTGTACCTTATTTGATAGATTTTATTTTAGATTATAAAGAACCTTTAATAAACAGAGAAAGAAGGGTAAAAGAACTATTTAAAAGCTTTGACGATGAAGAAAAAAGTGATGATAAACTTGATGAACTTGATATAGATGAAGAAAACGAAACAGAATTAGAATCAGATGAAGAAAATAACTAAAAAAAACAGCAAAAAAGAAGATGAAAGAACTTTAAAAGTTATAAGAAAAATTTAAAGCTCTAGAAAAAGCTAAAAAAGATTGGCTAAAAACATCCAAAGACAAAGAAAGCGGAGATGAACTTTTAGATAAATTAAGCATTGCGTTCAAAAAAAATATTTTAAAAGAAAAATTAATGGATCTAGGCCCTACTTCAAAACTTATTAGTGAAATCGTAAAATCAATGGAAACTGCACTAAAAAGCGATGAAGAATTTGACAAAGAACTTAAGCGTTTAGAATACCGCTTACCTATGTTTTCTGATGAACTTAAAAAACGCCATGCAGATATTTTAAAAGATATTACAAAATTGAGCAAAGAAGAAATCACAGAGCGGGCTTTAGAAACAACCATGGTAAGCACTTATATGGAAATTAAAAAACTATTTCAAACCAAAGAAGCTAGTGAAAAAAAGCTTTGATCTTGAAAAATCACGTTTAAAGGAAATTTTAGAGCAAATTAAACGCGGTAAAAAAATCTCTGATAGAAGCAAAAGGAAGAATGGCAAAATCAAACTTGCGTCTTGTTGTAAGCATAGCTAAACGCTACACAAATCGTGGTCTACCTTTCTTAGATCTTATCCAAGAAGGAAATATAGGTTTAATGAAAGCTGTGGATAAGTTTGAATACAAAAGGGGTTATAAATTTTCCACTTATGCAACTTGGTGGATCAGACAAGCTATTTCAAGGGCTATAGCCGATCAAGCAAGAACCATAAGAATTCCAATCCACATGATAGAAACCATCAATCAAATTAACAAAATTATCCGCGAACATCTACAAAAAGATGGAAAAGAACCTGATGTCAGTGTTATAGCTAAAGAAGTAGGTTTAAGCGTAGATAAGGTTAAACAAGTTATTAAAATCACAAAAGAACCAATTTCTCTTGAAGCTCCAATAGGAAATGAAGATGATGGTAAATTTGGAGATTTTGTTGAAGATAGAAATTCACTTTCTCCAATGGATCATATCTTAAAGGATGAATTTAAAAGAACAAATTGATGAAGTTTTAGATCAATTAAACGATAGAGAAAAAGCGGTAATTCGTATGCGTTTTGGTTTAATGGATGATGAAAGTGATAGAACTTTAGAGGAAATTGGAAAGGAACTTAATGTCACTCGAGAAAGAGTGAGACAAATAGAAAGCTCAGCTATAAAAAAACTCAAACACCCTAAAGTAGGAAGAAAACTAAAAAATTATATAGAAGGTTGGAAGTAAGAGTCAATCTCTTACTAAAAACCCAAATCTTTTTCTTCTTTTAACTTGCGTACATGTTCAAAAAAAACTAATTTTCCGCTTATGTTTTTTTAAATTTTTAAATTCCTTAATATCAAATTCTAAACACAAGATAGAAGAAGTTGGAAAAGAAGCTAAACATAGCGAGCTTAATAACTCTCCAAGCTCCATTAAACCAGGATTATGACCCACTA
>NZ_JAEVHN010000906.1:0-1942 GCF_016803375.1 Micromonospora sp. 4G55 | reverse complement strand
GTCGCGCTGAACTCGCGCCAGCCGGCCCGCTCGCCGGCCAGCGCCCGGCGGCCGGAGTCGGTCAGCTCGTACGTGCGCCGCTCCCGACCGCTGACGGTGCTCCACGAGCTGGCCACGTGGCCGGCCCGCTCCAGGCGGCGCAGGGCCGGGTAGATGGTGCCGGTGGGCAGATCGAGGTTGCCGTCGCTGCGGGCCCGCAGCGCCTCGATGATGGCGTAGCCGTGCAGTGCGCCCTGTTCCAGCACCGCGAGCAGCAGCGCGTCGAGGTGTCCGTGCAGCGCCTGAGCCCTCATACGTAGCAACGCTACTTGTCAGCCGTGCGGATCGCCAGCGGGGTGCGGGGTCCGGTCCCCCCGAGCTGACCACTAGGGTATGTGCCCAGAGTCACTAGCCGACCGGAAGTGTCGGCGAGTGGGCAACCCGACGCACCCGGAGGTCAGTGTGGCCCGCCAGTCGCCCCAACGGCCCGACGCCGACGAGCCCGAGCTCGACGCCACCGACGGGCCGGTCGAGCCCGAGGTGGAGCGCGGCTCGGCCGACCGTTCCCTCTGGGACGAGCTGCGGATCGACCCGGTGGAGATCGCTCTCCCCGCCGGCACCGGTTTCACGCTGCGGGCGTACCGGCCGGCCCGGGAGCTGACCCCGACCGACGTCGCCGAGCGCGACGAGGACGACCCGTTCCTCGCCCGCCGCCAGGTCGTGGAGGCCGAGGACGCCGAGGACGAGGAGGTGGTGATCCTCGACGAGGAGTTCGCCGCGCTCTCCGCCGAGGAGGAAGAGGACGGCCGGCCCGCGGGTCGCAAGCGCAAGACCGACGCCGAGGACGAGGAGTCCGAGGCGGAGGAGGACGAGCAGGACGCGGCGGCCGACGAGGAGGTGCCGGTCTTCCTCACCCACAAGGGGCGGCTGCTGCTCTTCAAGACCCCCGAGGCGCTGGTCAGTTTCATCCGTTCCGGCGCGCCCAACGACATGTCCCAACTGGACAGCTGGAATGAACTGTCCGAACGGGTGGAACCGGCCGACATCGCGCCGCTCGACGAGGACACGTACGAGCTGGACCTGGTAGTGGAGAACCTGCGCGGCGGGCACGACACGTGGGACCCGACGCTGCTGATCGAGGCCGGCGAGGTGGCCCGTGACCTGTCGTACGCGCTGCGGCTACCCGCGGTGCTCGACATGCTCTCCGCCGGCTCCAGCCTGGACGACCTGGACGAGGCGCTGAGGGCATCTGTCAACGGCGGAATCGGTGGTTTCCTCGGCCGGCGGCGGCTCAAGAAAATCGGGGCACAAACCGCAAGCTTGGGTTGGCGCACCATTGTCGGCAAGATCTCTGCTGTCGTGGACTGGCGCGACTGACCCCGAGCGGGGAGCATCAGTCTCTGGCAGAGAAAAGACCTGTGTCCCGGGAGGAGGACGACGCCGTGGCGCTCGTGCGCGTGTACTGCGGTCTGGCCTCGGCGGATCCGGCCGACCGACCGGCATCGGCCGGATCGTCGCTGACGTCCGCTGTGGTCGATGACGCAGGCCGGCTGCTGCATGTCTGCGAGATCGGTGACGACCCGACGGGCTACGCCCAGCTGGTCGCGCTGCTCGTGGAGCGGTCGGGCGGGCCGAGTGGCGTGGCGATCGCGGCCGACAGCGACGACCACACGGTCACCTCGCTGCTGAGCGCCGCCGGGCGTCCACTCGCGATCGCCGACGACGACTCGGTCGACGACTTCGCCGAGCGCTTCGCCGACGACGACTCGCTGGAGGAGATGCAGTCGCCGCCGGCCGAGCGGCGGGCGGTGGGCCTGGCCCGCGCCCTCCAGGCCGGGGCGCTCTCCGCGGTCACCCTGCCGGCACCCCGGGACCTGGCCGGCTTCAAGCAGGTCCTGGCGGCGCACGCCGCCCTGTCCACCGGTCGCCACTCGGCCGCCGTGGCGCTGCGCGAGGTGCTGCG
>NZ_JAEVHN010000905.1:0-1953 GCF_016803375.1 Micromonospora sp. 4G55 | reverse complement strand
AAATATTTTCACAATCTCTAAAAAGCTTGATAATAGTATCCGTTGAAATTTCACAACCTGTTCTTCCTGGAACATTATATAAAAGCACAGGAATATCTAATCATTGATTTTTTTAGCTTCTTTATAATTTTCATCTAAAGCAAAATGAGTTAAAGCGCTAATCATATCGGGTAATAAATTTGAAGTTACTGAAATCACTCCCTTTCCACCATTTGAAAGTATAGGATAATTGATCGCATCTTCCCCTGAAATAAGCATCATTCTAGGTTCGTGTGCAAGCAAATCCACACACTTATCGATATTTCCACTCGCTTCTTTTACTCCATAAATATTTTCACAATCTCTAAAAAGCTTGATAATAGTATCCGTTGAAATTTCACAACCTGTTCTTCCTGGAACATTATATAAAAGCACAGGAATATCTACACTTTGCGCAATAGCCTTATAATGCTCGTAAAGTCCTTGTTGCGTAGGTTTATTATAATACGGTGCCACACTTAAAATCCCATCAGCACCATGCTCTTTAGCAAATTTAGCCAAACCCACTGCCTCATGAGTTGCATTACTTCCCGCACCTGCTAAAACCTTAACTTTAGTTCCTTTACAAGTCTCAACGGCTATTTCTATGCAAGTTCTATGTTCTTCATGGGTTAAAGTTGCACTTTCTCCTGTTGTTCCTACTGGAACTACTGCATCGATGCCATTTTCTATTTGTCTTTTAATCAATCTTGCATAACTTTGCTCATCAACTTTTCCATTTTTAAATGGTGTAATAAGAGCCGTCATCGCCCCAATGATAATATTTTTATCCATTTGAATCCTTTCTTAGAATTACCTAGTTGAATTTTCTTGAATAAAATATTTTTTAGCACAAGAAATCAAATCTTTTAATTCCAAATTTTGTATATCTTTCTCATAATTTAACAAAGGATTGATATCTCCTCTTGCTAGATATGAACCATAAATATTTGCCACTGCACTAGCATTGTTAAGTGAGAAAATAAAATCACTTTTGACATTATTTTTCACTCTTTGCAAATCTTTTTGAGAAATTTTACCCATTTTAAGTTTATCAATGATTTTTAAAAGCTCTTTTTCTACTTTTTCTGCATTAACATTGGGGTTACAATTACAAATAAAAATAAATAAATTTTCATCTATACAATCATTAACATAAGCATAATAATCATTGATTAAATTTAATTTATCAATCAAAATTTCACTCATTAAAGAACTTTTCCCACTTCCTAAAAGCTCGGATAAAGCATTTAAAGCAGGTATATCTTTGTGCTTGAAATTTGGAATTTTATAAGCAAGGGCTAATAGTTCAGTATCTGAGTTTTTATGCAAATATATTCTTTTTGCTCCATCTTGCTTAGGCTCTTTTGTGTGAATTTTAGGTATAGTCTTAGTATTTTTAATCTTTTCAAAATGTTTTTTTGAAAGCTCAAAAACTTCTTTACTTTCTATATCGCCACTTACAAGTAAAATCGCATTTTTAGGTTGATAATAAATACTATGAAATTCTTTAATATCTTCAATACTCCAATTTTCTATATCTTTAAAAAAACCTATAGGAGTCCAATTATAAGGATGATACATAAATGCATGATTAAAAAGCCTAAAATAAAGATATCCTAAAGGGTTATTATCTGTTCTCCATCTACGCTCTTCTAAAACCACTGCTCTTTCAGGCTGAAATTCTTCATCTTTTAAATTTAAATTCGCCATAAGTTCTGCAAAAAGCTCTAAAGCTTTATCTAAATTTTTCTTCGCACATTTAATATAATAATGAGTATAGTCAAAACCTGTGCTTGCATTATCCACACCACCAAAACCCTTAACAATCTCATCAAATTCGCCAGCTTTTAAATTTTTAGTACTTTTAAAATTTAAATTGTTCTAGCATATGAGCTATGCCGCTTTTTCCCATGATCTCATTTCTTGAACCCA
>NZ_JAEVHN010000904.1:0-1955 GCF_016803375.1 Micromonospora sp. 4G55 | reverse complement strand
CGCCGGCCCGGTACGTCCCGGACGAGGTGCCCGTCGACGACACCCCCACCCTGGTCGACCTGGCCTCCCGTCGTGCCCTGAAGGCCACCGGCGAGAGCCATGCCGCGCAGCGGCGCCGGCCGGCACAGCGTCGACGACGAGGTGCCGGTGGAGCCGGACTACTGGCGGCCGCCGGCCCGGTACGTCCCGGACGAGGTGCCCGTCGACGACACCCCCACCCTGGTCGACCTGGCCTCCCGTCGTGCCCTGAAGGCCACCGGCGAGAGCCGCCGGCGCCGCCGGCGGGCCGACGCGGACGCGGTGGACGGGGCGTACTGGGCCGGGCTGCGGGGTGAGGCGAAGTGATGCGGACCAAGGTGCCGCCGGTGGCGTGCGTCGGCGAGCCCCGGCTCACCGCCGGGTTCGCCGAGTTCGGCCGGCTCGACCTGGTCGCGCACGAGGAGGTGCACGGCCCGATCGGCCCGATGGAGCCGGCGAACCTGCTCCGGCTGGCCGAGAGCATGCAGCTCAAGGGCAAGGGCGGCGCGGGCTTCCCGTTCGCCCGCAAGCTCACGGCGGTGCTGGAGTCCTGCGAGCGGCAGGACCTGCCCGCCGTGGTGGTGGTCAACGCCACCGAGGGCGAGCCGGCGAGCTGGAAGGACAAGGTCCTGCTCACCCGGGCGCCGCACCTGATCCTCGACGGGGCGGCGCTGGCCGCGTACGCGCTGGACGCCGAGGAGATCGTGATCGGGGTGGCCGACGACGGGGTGGGTCGCGACTCGATCACCCAGGCCCTCCAGGAGCGCCGGATGCCGGTGCCGACCAGCATCGTCACCGTGCCGCACCGGTTCATCTCCGGTGAGGGCGGCGCGCTGGTGAACGGGATCAACGGGCTGCCGCACATCCCGCCCGGCACCAAGAAGCGCTCCAGCGACTCCGGGGTGAACAACCTGCCCACCCTGCTCTCCAACGCCGAGACGTACGCGCAGCTCGCGGTCGCCGCCCGGCTCGGCCCGTACGAGTACGCGGCGCTCGGCACCGACGACGAGCCCGGCACGCTGCTGCTCACCGTGACCGGCGCGGCGAAGCGCCCGGCCGTGGTGGAGTGCGCCGCCGGCACCCCGCTGCGGGAGATCCTCGACCTGTGCGAGGTGCCGGACTCACCGGGCATCCTGATGGGCGGCTACCACGGAAAGTGGATCACCCAGGAGGCCGCGGACCGGGCGGAGGTGTCCCGTAAGGGGCTCACCAAGGTCGGCGGCACCCTCGGCGCCGGCATCGTCGTGCCGCTGGGCGGCGACACCTGCCCGCTCGGAGAGGTCGCTCAGGTGGTCCGCTACCTCGCCGGCGAGTCCGCCGGCCAGTGCGGACCGTGCAAGATGGGCCTGCCCGACCTGGCCCGCGCCGTCGACCTGGCGGTCTCCGGCAGCGCGCCGGTGGAGGTCGTCCGGGCCGCCGCCGGCGACGTCAAGGGCCGCGGCGCGTGCAGCCACCCCGACGGTACGGCCCGGTTCGCGCTCTCGGCGATGGAGGTCTTCGCCGAGGACCTGCGCCTGCACAGCACCGGGGACGGCTGCGGCCGGCGGGTCAAGGGGGTGCTGGGGCTGCCCGGCGCGCCCGACGCCAACCCGCAGAAGCTCACCCTCGACTGGTCCCGCTGCGACGGGCACGGGCTCTGCGCGCACGTCGTGCCCGACTTCATCCGGCTGGACGCCAACGGATACCCCGCCTTCCCGTCCACCCCCGTGCCGACCTGGCTCCGGGAGGGCGCGCTGAAGGCGGTCAAGGTCTGCCCCGAGCTCGCGCTGCGCCTGGCCAGGGCCGAATAGCAGCACCACCGAGAGGAGACGCGCCATGCGGTCGTACCCCAGGAGCGGACCGGGTGGACGACCGCCCGCCGCGGGCCGGCTCGCCGCCGTCGGCGTCGTGCTGCTCGGCGTGTTGCTCGCCGCCGGCGGCTGCGCGGTCGGCCCGGA
>NZ_JAEVHN010000903.1:0-1963 GCF_016803375.1 Micromonospora sp. 4G55 | reverse complement strand
CCGGGAGAGCAGCGTGCAGGGCATGGCCGAGATGCGCCAGCTGATCGGCCTGCTCCGAGGCCCGGCCGGCGAGGACCCGACCGAGGGCCCGACCCGGGTGCTCTCCGCGCCCGGGCTGGACGCCGACCGGGTGGACGCGGCGCTGCGGGTGATCCGGGAGAGCAGCGTGCAGGGCATGGCCGAGATGCGCCAGCTGATCGGCCTGCTCCGAGGCCCGGCCGGCGAGGACCCGACCGAGGGCCCGACCCGGGTACGCCTCGACGAGCTGGACCGGCTGATCGCGCGGATGGCGGCGGCCGGCCTGGCGGTCCGCGCCACCGTCACCGGGACACCGCGGCCGCTGCCGGTCGGGGTCGACCTGGCGGCGTACCGGATCGTGCAGGAGTCGTTGACCAACGCGCTGCGGCACGGCGCGGGCGCGGCGAAGCTCAGCGTGGCGTACGAGCCGGCGGAGGTGGTGGTGACCGTGGAGAACCCGATCGGCGGCGGGAACGGGCGGCTGCCGGGCGCGGGCGCCGGACTGATCGGGATGCGGGAACGGGCGGCGCTGCTGGACGGGCGGTTCTCCGCCGGGCCGCGCGACGGCCGGTGGCGGGTGGTGGCCGCCCTGCCCACCGGGGGCGTCCGGGTGACCGCCGGGGTGCGGGTGGTGCTCGCCGACGACCAGGCGGCGGTGCGGGCCGGGCTGACGCTGATCCTGTCGAGCGCCCCGGAGATCGAGGTGGTCGACGAGGCGGGGGACGGCGAGGAGGCGGTGCGGCTCTGCCGCGACCTGCGCCCGGACGTGGCCGTGCTGGACGTCCGGATGCCCCGGCTGGACGGGATCTCCGCCACCCGGGAGATCGTCGCCGATCAGCTGGCCGACGTGCTGGTGCTCACCACCTTCGACCTCGACGAGTACGTCTTCGCCGCGCTGCGGGCCGGCGCGGCGGGCTTCCTGCTCAAGGACACCGACGCGGCCGGGCTGGTGGCGGCGGTGCGGACCGTCGCGCGGGGCGAGGGGATCATCGCCCCGGCGGTGACCCGGCGGCTGATCACGGCGTTCGCCCGGAGCGCTCCGGCCGCGCCGCCGGCCGCCCGGTCGGCGGTGGCGGCCCTGACCCCCCCGGGAGCGCGACGTGCTCGCCTGCCTCGGTGCCGGGCTGTCCAACCAGCAGATCGCGCGGCGGCTGGCGATGGCGGAAAGCACCACCAAGACCCACGTGAGCCGGATCCTGGCGAAACTGGAGCTGCGCAGCCGGGTACAGGCGGCCATCCTGGCCCAGGAGCTGGGACTGACCGCGCCACAGTGACCGCCCGGCGTGGAGGGCCAGGTCAGCACGTGTCAGGCTGGACCGGTGAGCGAGCCGGGCGGGATGGAGTTGTCGGCCACGCTCCGCCGGATCGAACGGGCGCGGGGGCGTTGGCCACCGCCAGCGTGGCCCGGATGGACGAGAGCCTGCCCTGGTTCCGCGAGCTTCCGGCCGACCAGCGCTCCTGGGTCATGCTGGTGGCCCAGGCCGGGGCCCGGTCCCTGGTGCAGTGGCTGCGCTCGGGCGGCGGCAGCGCGGACAGCACCCAGGAGGTCTCCGACGAGGTCTTCGCCACCGCGCCGGAGGCCCTCGCGCGCTCGATCAGCCTCCAGCAGACGGTGGCGCTGATCAAGGTGACCATCGACGTGGTCGAGGAGCAGGTGTCGCACCTGGCCGCCCCGGGCGAGGAGCAGCAGCTGCGCGAGGCGGTGCTGCGGTTCTCCCGGGAGATCGCCTTCGCCGCCGCCCGGGTGTACGCCCGGGCCGCCGAGTCCCGCGGGTCGTGGGACGCCCGGCTCCAGGCGCTGCTGGTCGACGCGCTGCTGCGCGGCGACTCCCCCGACGTGCTGGCCAGCCGGGCGGCGGCGCTGGGCTGGTCGGACGCGCCGCCGGTGGCGGTGGCGGTGGGCCGCTCCCCCGGCGGAGAGGTGGCCGCCGTGCTGCACACCGTC
>NZ_JAEVHN010000902.1:0-1963 GCF_016803375.1 Micromonospora sp. 4G55 | reverse complement strand
TGAAGCGTTCTCACTTCTGCAGCGGTGCAAGGAGGTATGCAGGCAAGTTTAGCAAATGGGGCAAAAGGTGAGGGTGATAATGAAGATCTTCACTTTGCAGATACAGTAAAAGGAAGTGATTGGGGCTGTGATCAAGAAGTAGCAAGAATGTTTGCTCAAACTGCGCCAAAAGCAGTGCGTGAGCTTGCGGCTTGGGGTGTGCCTTGGACTAGAGTTACTAAAGGTCCAAGAACTGTTGTAATCAATGCACAAAAAACTGTGATTGAAGAAAAAGAAGAAGCGCACGGGCTTATTAATGCTAGAGATTTTGGTGGAACTAAAAAATGGAGAACTTGCTATATCGCAGATGCAACAGGGCATTGTATGCTTTATGGTGTAGCAAATGAAGCTATTAAACATCAAGTAAAAATTATTGATAGAATGGAAGCAGTAAGAATTATCCATGATGGTAAAAAATGCTTAGGTGTGATCGCTAGAGATTTAACTAATGGACAACTCATTGCTTATATTGCAAGAGGAACCATGATAGCAACAGGGGGCTATGGTAGAATTTATAAACAAACTACAAATGCGGTAATTTGTGAAGGAACAGGTGCAGCCATCGCTCTTGAAACAGGGCTTTGCAGACTTTCAAATATGGAAGCAGTGCAATTTCATCCAACTCCTATTGTGCCAAGCGGTATTTTGCTTACTGAGGGCTGTCGTGGTGATGGTGGAATTTTACGCGATGTGGATGGATATCGTTTTATGCCTGATTATGAACCAGAGAAAAAAGAACTTGCAAGCCGTGATGTGGTAAGTCGTAGAATGATGGAACATATTCGTAAAGGCAAAGGTGTAAAAAGCCCTTATGGGGATCATTTATGGCTTGATATTTCTATACTTGGAAGAGCTCATGTGGAAAAAATCTCCGCGATGTACAAGATATTTGTAAAACTTTTAATGGTATTGATCCAGCAGATGAGGGTCCAAAAGGTTGGGCGCCAGTTCTTCCAATGCAGCATTATTCTATGGGTGGAATTAGAACTAAACCAACGGGTGAAAGTCAATGGTTAAACGGACTTTTTGCTTGTGGAGAAGCAGCTTGCTGGGATATGCACGGATTTAATCGTTTAGGTGGAAATTCATGTGCTGAAACTGTTGTAGCAGGTATGATAGTGGGAGATTATTTTGCAGATTATTGTAAAAATAATGGTGAAGTAATTGACACAAATGTAGTAAAAGACTTCTTAACTAAAGAGTATCAATATTTAAAATCTTTAGTAGATAAAGAAGGTAAACATAATGTTTTTGAAATCAAAAACAGAATGAAAGAAATCATGTGGGATAAGGTGGCCATCTTTAGAACAGGTGAAGGTTTGAAAGAAGCAGTAGATGAACTTGAAAAACTTTATAAAGATTCTCAAGACGTTAAAGTACATTGTAAAGAACTTGATTGTGCAAATCCAGAGCTTGAAGAAGCGTATAGAGTGCCAAGAATGTTAAAAATAGCACTTTGCGTAGCTTATGGAGCGCTTTTAAGAACAGAAAGTCGTGGGGCGCATTATAGGGAAGATTATCCAAAAAGAGATGATTTAAATTGGATGAAAAGAACCAATACTTTTTGGGTAGAAGGCGAAACCTTACCACGCATAGAATACGAAGAGCTTGATATTATGAAAATGGAAATTCCACCAGCATTCCGTGGATACGGTGCTAAAGGAAATATTATAGAAAATCCTTTAAGTGAAAAACGCCAAGCTGAAGTGGATGCTATCCGTGAAAAAATGGAAGCTGAAGGCAAAAGGTCGTTATGAAATTCAAAACGCCTTAATGCCTTATGAATTGCAAGCTAAATATAAAGCACCAAACCAAAGAATAGGAGTTGATTATGAGTAGAAAATTGACAATAAAGGCATTTAAATACAATCCTTTAAGCAAAATTTCTAAACCACATTTTGTGACTTATGAGCTTGAAGAAACT
>NZ_JAEVHN010000901.1:0-1967 GCF_016803375.1 Micromonospora sp. 4G55 | reverse complement strand
CCGGGCTGGTCGGCGCGGCGCTGGACGCGGCGCGGTCGGGCCGCTCCCCCGCCCTGGCCGACCGACTGGCCGGCACCGGCACCCTGACCATGGCGGACGTCGCCGGGGCGGCGGCCGAGGGCGAGCGCGGTCGGGCCGCTCCCCCGCCCTGGCCGACCGACTGGCCGGCACCGGCACCCTGACCATGGCGGACGTCGCCGGGGCGGCGGCCGAGGGCGACCCGGCGGCCCAGGCCGTCGTACGGGACGCCGCCCGCCGGCTGGGCCAGGTGCTGGTCGGGCTGGTGAGCTTCGTCAACCCCGGCATCGTGATCATCGGTGGCGCCCCGGACGGCCTCGGGCACACCCTGCTGGCCGAGATCCGGGCCGTGGTCTACCGCCGGTCGGCGCCGCTGACCACCGGCACGATGCCGATCGTCCTGTCCGACCTCGGCGAGCGGGCCGGCGTGGTGGGCGCGGCCCGGTTGATCAGCGAGCAGGCCTTCGCCACCGACTGACCGGCCCCGGCCGGCCCGCACGAACCCGGCCCGGCGGCCCGACCGACCCCAGGTGCCTCCCGCGTCACGGGGAGGTCAGGTCGGGGTCGGTCGGGCCGGGGCGGGTCAGTCCTTGCTGCTGAACGCGGCGTCGAACGCCGCCGTGGGGGCGTCGAAGGCGAGCCGGCGGACGAACTGCAACGCCTCCGGCGCGCCGACCAGCCGGTCCATCCCGGCGTCCTCCCACTCGATGGAGATCGGCCCGTCGTAGCCGATCGCGTTGAGCGCCCGGAAGCAGTCCTCCCACGGCACGTCGCCGTGGCCGGTGGAGACGAAGTCCCAACCCCGGCGCAGGTCCGCCCACGGCAGGTGGGACGAGAGCCGGCCGCGCCGCCCGTCGCCGGTGCGTACCTTCGCGTCCTTGCAGTCCACGTGGTAGATCCGGTCGGCGAACTCGAGGATGAAGTTCACCGGGTCCAGCTCCTGCCAGACGAAGTGCGACGGGTCCCAGTTGAGCCCGAACGCCGGCCGGTGGCCGATCGCCGCGAGGGCCCGCCGTGTCGTCCAGTAGTCGTAGGCGATCTCGCTCGGGTGCACCTCGTGGGCGAAGCGGACCCCGACGGAGTCGAAGACGTCGAGGATGGGGTTCCACCGGTCGGCGAAGTCCCGGTAGCCGCGCTCGATCATCTCCGGCGGCACCGGCGGGAACATCGCCAGGGTGTGCCAGATGGACGAGCCGGTGAACCCGACCACCGTCTTCACCCCGAGCTTCGCCGCCGCCCGGGCGGTGTCCTTCATCTCCTCGGCGGCGCGCCGGCGTACCCCCTCGGGCTCGCCGTCGCCCCAGATCCGGGCCGGCAGGATGCCCTGGTGCCGCTCGTCGATCGGGTGGTCGCAGACCGCCTGCCCGACCAGGTGGTTGGAGATGGCGTGGACGCTGAGGTGGTGCTTGGCGAGGGTCTCCCGCTTGCGCTCGACGTACGAGTCGTCGGCGAGGGCCTTGTCGACCTCGAAGTGGTCGCCCCAGCAGGCGATCTCCAGCCCGTCGTAGCCCCACTCGGAGGCGAGCCGGCAGACCTCGTCGAACGGAAGATCGGCCCACTGGCCGGTGAAGAGCGTGATCGGTCGCGCCATCGTCGTTGTCTCCCCTGTCGTGATGGGGATTCCTCAGCGTGGGCGGGGCGAGGGGCCACCAGTGCGGAGGCGTCACGGGTCGCCGGTGGGTGCGGCACGCACCTGGGCCCGACGGGTTGCGCCTCCCGCCGGGTCACCGGCCACCTCGCGGTCGCCGCCCTCACTCTAGGACCGCCGGGACCGGCTGGGAAGGGCCCGTCAGGACCGGCGGACGGTCACTCGGCCTGCTCCTCGGCGGCGGGCAGCTCGGCGCGCACCGACCAGCCGCCGTCCGGGCGGGGGCCGGCGGTGAGGGTGCCGCCGACCGCCTCGGCCCGCTCACGCATGCCGAGCAGGCAGCCCGGCGCTCGGTCCCGGC
>NZ_JAEVHN010000900.1:0-1990 GCF_016803375.1 Micromonospora sp. 4G55 | reverse complement strand
GGCCACCGCGCCGGCGCGCCGCCAGCCGCGGGGCTCCGCGCCCCGCCACAGCGCGTGCCGGGCGTACGGGTGGTGGTCGGTGGCGGTGAGGAGGGCCGCGCGGCCCGTCAGCTCCTGGTCGGCCATGATCACCCGCCCAGCCTAGAACGCGGCCCGGCGCAGCGCGTTCCACGGTGGAGATTGACGAGTCGACCGATTGGGTACATCCCGCGCCGACCTACTGGGAACCCCCACCGGAGGACAACGATGCTCGCCATTCTCGCCGCGATCGTATTCGGCTTCGCGCTGCTGATCGACCTGCTGGACACCAACTTCGGCGCCCCCGACCTCTTCAACGTGCACACCCTGCTGATGCTGGGCCTGCTGCTGCTCTCCCTCTACCTCGCCGGGGTCGGCAGCGGCCCGCGCGGTGGCGGCGGCGGCCGCTGGTACCGGGGTCGGCGGCCGGGTCGCGGCTGACCGCAACGGATCAGGACGGGCTCGGCCCGCGGCGCGATTCCGGCGCGGCGGACCGAGCCCGGTACTGTCTTCGTGATGGACTCCAACGCCCTCTTCTCCCTCGGTGAACCCGCCGCGGCGCCCAGCGCCCCCGCGGGTCCGAGCGGTGTCGACGGCTTCACGGCGGTCGGGGAGGATTCGCCCCTGCCCGTCCGGATGCGCCCCGCCAGCATCGACGAACTGGTCGGGCAGGACCACCTGCTCGCGCCCGGTGCGCCGCTGCGCCAGCTGGTCGGCGGCGGGGCCCCGATGTCGGTCATCCTGTGGGGGCCGCCGGCAGCGGCAAGACCACCATCGCGCACCTGGTGGCCCGGGCCACCGACCGCCGGTTCGTCGCCATGTCGGCGCTTTCCGCCGGGGTCAAGGACGTCCGGGCGGTCATCGACACCGCCCGCCGGCAGCGCCGCGCCGGCGGACCGCAGACCGTGCTCTTCATCGACGAGGTACACCGGTTCAGCAAGACCCAGCAGGACTCCCTGCTCGCCGCGGTGGAGGACCGGACGGTCACCCTGCTCGCGGCGACCACGGAGAACCCGTACTTCTCGGTCATCTCCCCGCTGCTGTCGCGCTGCGTGCTGCTCACCCTCCAGCCGCTGGACGACGCGGCCGTGCGCGGCCTGCTGCGCCGCGCGGTCGCCGACCAGCGCGGCCTGGGCGGCGCGCTCACCCTCGACACCGAGGCCGAGGACCACCTGGTACGCCTCGCCGGCGGCGACGTCCGCAAGGCGCTGACCGCGCTGGAGGCCGCGGCGGCCTCGGCGGTGGCCACCGGTGCCGGCCGGATCGACCTGGCCACCACCGAGCAGGCGGTCGACGTGGCGGCGGTCCGCTACGACCGGGACGGCGACGCCCACTACGACGTGACCAGCGCCTTCATCAAGAGCATGCGCGGCTCGGACGTGGACGCGGCGCTGCACTGGCTGGCCCGGATGCTGGTCGCCGGCGAGGACGCCCGGTTCATCGCCCGCCGGTTGGTGATCTTCGCCAGCGAGGACGTCGGCATGGCCGATCCGACCGCGCTGGGCGTGGTCACCGCCGCCGCCCACGCCGTCGAGTACGTCGGCCTGCCGGAGGCCCAGCTCAACCTGGCCCAGGCGGTGATCCACCTGGCCACCGCCCCGAAGTCGAACTCGGCCACCACCGCGATCGGCGCGGCCATCGCCGACGTGCGGGCGGGCCGGGGCGGCCCGGTGCCGCGCGGGCTGCGCGACGCGCACTACGCCGGCGGCGCGGGGGCTCGGGCACGGCACGGGATACCGCTACCCGCACGACGACCAGCGCGCAGTGGTCACTCAGCAGTACGCTCCCGACGATCTCGTCGGGACCGACTACTACCGGCCCAGCGGGCACGGTGCGGAGCGGTCGGTGGCCGCCCGGCTGCCGCTGCTGCGCCGGATCGTCCGGGGGCTGTCCGCCCCGGCGCCGCGCCCCGACGAACCGACGCCGGTGGCGGTCAACGGCCGCCACCCGTCGGGTACGGGGCACGCCGGTG
>NZ_JAEVHN010000899.1:0-2003 GCF_016803375.1 Micromonospora sp. 4G55 | reverse complement strand
GACGGCCGGCCGGCGCGACCCCGGTCAGTCCGCCCCGGCGAGCAGCGCCTCCGCCGAGGTGGTCCGCGCGTAGAGCAGGAACCGGCCCACCCGGTGCGTGCCCACCAGACCCGCGTCCCGCAGCGCGGTGAGGTGCTGCGAGACCGTGCCGGGGGCCAGCCCGCAGCGGCGCGCCAGCTCGGTCGTCGAGGACGGCACGGCCAGTTCGTGCAGCAGCGTGGCCCGGGTACGGCCCAGCACCCGGCTCAGCGCCTCCCCCGGCGGCAGCGCGGCGCGTTCCCAGAGCGTCGCCACCGCCCCCGCCGGGTAGCGCAGGGTCGGCTGGCCGGACGCCTCCACCAGGTTCGAGAACGGCCGCGGCCAGGTGAAGACCGACGGCACCAGCAGCACTCCGCGACCGTTCAGCCGCACCGACCCGGAGGTCGTCAGGTGCTCGACCAGGAGCGTGCCGTCGTCCCAGGAGACGTAGCGGTCGAGGTGGTTGAGCAGGCCCCGCACCCCGTCGACGGCCATCCGCCGGGCGCCGAGCAGCACCTCCCGCTCCAGCAGGGTCCGCATCCGCGGCCAGTACGGGGCGAGCGCGACGTCGGCGTAGGCGCGGATCTGCGCGGCGAGGTCGGCCAGCCCGGCCTCCGGGTCCGCGCGCAGGGCGGCCGTGCGGGGCGTGGGCGGCACCGGATCCCGGTCGAGGCAGGCGCGGACCACCTCCGGTGGGGTCGCGGCCAGCGCGGCCAGCTCCAGGTCGAGGGTGGGCCCGGTGGTGGTCGGCGGTGGACAGACGAACGACGGGATCACCACGGTGGGGACCGGCACCAGGTCGGCCAGGAGCCCCCACCGCACCGCCGCCAGCCGGGGCACCACCTGGCGCGCCCAGGGCAGGTGCGCGGGAAAGCCGGCCGGGTTCTTGACGATCCGTACGCTGGCCACCACCTCCCACAGCGGCGACACGGCGAACCTGGTGTTGGCCAGGTCCGCCACCGACAGCGCGGCGCGCAGCACCCCTGGTCCCCCCGTCCTTTCGTCGCACGCGGATTCGCCCTGGGCCGAATTCATCGACCCCGGGCCGGGCGTCCGGGCACCGTGACCGGCATGATCACCGACCCGCCCCCGACCGCCCGCTGGTCCCGCGCCTTCCGTCAGTTGTACGCCGTCAGCGTCGTCGGTGGCATCGGCCAGCAGGTGGCCCTGCTGGCGTCCCGGTGCTCGCCGTCGACGTCCTGCGCGCCACCCCCGGGCAGGTGGGCCTGCTGGGCGTGCTCGGCACCGCGGCCTTCCTGCTGATCGGCCTACCGGCCGGGGTGTGGGTGGACCGGGCCGACCGCCGTACCGTCATGATCTTCGCGGATCTCGTCCGGTCCGCGCTGTTCGCCTCGGTCCCGGTGGCCTGGTGGGGCGGTTGGCTGACCATCGGGCAGCTCTACCTCGTGGTCCTGCTCGCCGGGGCCGGCACGGTCTTCTTCGACGTCGCCGAGCAGAGCTACCTGCCGGCGGTGGTCGGCCGGGACCGGCTGGTGGCGGCGAACTCGCTGCTGGTGAGCACCGGCGCGACCATCCAGATCGGCGGGCGGGCCCTCGGCGGATTCCTGGTGCAGCTGCTCAGCGCGCCGGTGGCCCTGGTGCTCAACGCCCTCGCGTACCTGGTCTCCGCGCTGGTCCTGGCCCGGCTGCGACCGGACGTCGCGCCGGTCGGGCGGGCCGGTCGGCACGACGGCTTCGGCCGCCAGCTCGCCGAGGGGGTACGGCACGTGCTGGGCAACCCGCTGCTGCGACCGCTGGTGCTCTCGCTGGCGAGCATCAACCTCACGGTCAACCTGATGACCACCATGCTGCCGGTCGTCTTCCTCCGCGAGTTGGGGCTCGGCGCCGGGGCGCTCGGGCTGTTCCTCGGCGCCGGCGGTGTCGGGGCGCTGCTCGGGGCGGTGACCGCCCGGCCGCTGGCGGACCGGATCGGCCACGGTCGGGCGCTCTGGCTGCCCGGGCTGATCGTGGCGCCGCTGGGCGCG
>NZ_JAEVHN010000898.1:0-2047 GCF_016803375.1 Micromonospora sp. 4G55 | reverse complement strand
GTAGAAAAGTTTTTAAAAAGGCAGTTTTTTCTTGCTGGTTGGGAACTGCTATGGAATATGCAGATTTTGCACTTTATGGTTTAGCAGCTGCAACAATTTTTTCAGAAGTATTTTTTCCTGAGCAAACTCCAGTAATTGCACTTTTGCTTAGTTTTGTAACTTATGGCATAGGTTTTATTGCAAGACCTATTGGGGCTTTGTTTTTTGGTCATTTAGGTGATAAACACGGAAGAAAAAATGTTATGATGGCTACAATAGCTTTAATGGGAATTTCAACTACTCTGATAGGTTTTATCCCAAGTTATGCAGTGATTGGTGTTTGGGCGCCTATTTGTTTGGTTGCATTACGTTTTATGTAGGGTTTTGGCGCAGGTAGCTGAACTTTCAGGTGGAACAGTTATGCTAGGAGAATATGCTCCTAGCAAGAGAAGAGGGCTTGTTTCTTCTGTGATTGCTTTAGGATCAAATAGTGGAACTTTGCTTGCGTCTTTTGTATGGCTTTTGATGGTACAAATGGATGAAGCAAGTTTTAAAGAATGGGGCTGGAGAGTTCCTTTTATGGGAAGTATTTTAATCGCTCTTTTTGCTGTATATATTCGTTTTCATGTCAAAGAAACCCCTGTTTTTGAAAAGCAAAAAAATGAAATGATGAAATTGCGTCTTAATAACGAAAAGCATATGAAAAAAGATGAAAGAAGTTTTTGGCAAAGAAGTCGATGCTTTTTGGACTATGGTGGGCTTAAGAATAGGCGAAAATGGACCTTCTTATCTTGCGCAAGGTTTTATTGTAGGTTATGTGACTAAAATTTTACTTTTAGACAAATCAGTAGCTACTACAGCGGTAATGATAGCTTCATTGGTAGGGTTTTTAGTTATTCCTTTGGCAGGTTATTTAAGTGATAAATTTGGAAGATGTATTACTTATAGAATGTTTTGTTTGCTTTTGATGATTTATGCTTTTCCTGCTTTTATGCTTTTAGATAGTAAAAATGAAATTATTGTGATTTTAACTATTATTGTAGGTATGTCTTTAGCATCTTTAGGGATTTTTGGTGTGCAAGCGGCTTGGGGTGTGGAGCTTTTTGGGGTAAAAAACCGTTATACAAAAATGGCTTTTGCTAAGGAGCTAGGTTCTATTCTTTCAGGAGGAACAGCGCCTATGGTGGCTTCTGCTTTGCTTGCATATTATGGCACTTTGGTGGCCTATCGCGACATATTTTGTATTAACTGCAGGTATAGGTTTTGTGACTACATTTTTTGCGCCAGAAACTAGAGGTAGAGATTTAAATAAAATAGAAGATGCGATATGAGACTTATCTTAGACACGGACATAGGCAATGCTATTGCAGGAGCAAATACTGATGATGGTTTAGCACTTGCTTTGATTTTGTCATCTAAAGAAATCAAACTTGAAATGCTAAGCACAAGTTTGCGGTAATGTTCCAAGCCTTGTTGCCTATAGTGTGGCTTAAGGATTTATTTAAACGTTTAAATTTAAATATCCCAGTTTATTTGGGAGCGAATGAAGCCCTAAAAGAACCAAGTAAAGCTTGGCGTCAAAGACTTGATGAAAGTGTTAAAAATTTTAAACTTGAATATCTTTGGGAAAATATAAAAAGTCCTGAAATTTTAGAAAATATAAATCCTGATGCGATTTTTAAAATGGGTGAGTTGGTGAGTAAAAATCCTAAAGAAATTTCTATTTGTGCGATAGGACCTTTGACAAATATCGCTATGACTATGAAAATTTTTAAAGATTTTGATATAAATCTTAAAGAGCTTTTTATTATGGGCGGCAGTTTTGATATGCCTTATTACACTAAAGATACAAATTTTGGTTTTGATCCTGAGGCGGCTAGTATAGTGCTAAATTCAAGAGCTAAAATTACACTCATACCTTATAATGCAACCATGCAGACTTTATTAACACACGAGGATTTAAAAGAGTTGCAAGGTAAGAATATTTTATGTGATTTTATCGTTGAAACTTTAGGTGTTTGGATTGATTATGCCTCTAAAACACGTGGTACAAAGGGAACTTGGATGC
>NZ_JAEVHN010000897.1:0-2071 GCF_016803375.1 Micromonospora sp. 4G55 | reverse complement strand
AAATTCAGGACACTGGACAATAAATGAAAAAAGCCTTTAGGAAAAATACTTGGACGGTGATTCCTGAAAAGACAAAGCTGGTATCAACAAAGCGGACAAGGTATGTTAGACAAAGCATTAAAATCGCTGAAGAAAAAAAGGTGTGATTTTAACCGATCGATGGTACTTATATCAAATATGAAGCCAATGAAAAAGGCAAACCAAACTTAGTCATTGTAAATGAAGGCGATGATAGTCTTAAAAATTTTTATTCTGTTATAGCGACAAATCCTAAGCATTGTAAAAATGTAAATTATACAGAAGCTAGTAAATTTATCAAATGGGTAACAAGTGATAAGACTTTAAATTTCATTGCTGATTTTAAACTTCTTAATAAACCTTTATTTGTAATTGATGCAAAAACAAGAAAAGACTAAAAATTAAGCAGGTTTTAACCTGCTTAAAATATCATTTTTTACTTATTGTAACTTTTTTATTTATTTTTCAAAACTTTTAGCTTATTTAAAATTCTTCTTTAGATATAATAAAATCAATAATTAAATATACAAGGTCAAATAATGTTCAAAGTGGATTTAAATAGTGATTTAGGGGAAAGTTTTGGCGCCTATAAAATGGGAATGGATGAAGAAATTTTAAAATTTGTAAGTTCAGTAAATGTCGCTTGTGGCTTTCATGCGGGTGATCCTTGTGTGATGGATGAAACCTTAAATTTAGCCAAGCAAAATGGTGTTTGCATAGGAGCACATCCATCTTATCCTGATCTTTTGGGTTTTGGAAGACGCAATATGCAAATAAGCTTTGAAGAGGCTAAAAACTATGCCTTGTATCAACTAGGAGCTTTATTTGGCTTTGCTAAGGCAAAAGGTATGAAAATACAGCATTTTAAAGCCCATGGGGCGCTTTATAATATGGCAGCTATTGATGAAAATTTAGCCTTAGCACTTTGTGAGGCAGTGGCGAGTTTTGATGAAAATATTATTTTTCTAGGGCTTAGTAATTCTGCTATGAATGAAGCAGCTAAGAAAAAGGGTTTAAGATATGCTAATGAAGTTTTTGCAGATCGTGCCTATAATGATGATGGCACTTTAGTTTCAAGAAAATTAGAAGGGGCGTTAATACACGATGAAAATTTAGCTATCAAACGCGTGATAAAAATGATAAAAGAAAGCAAAGTTACAAGCATAAATGGCAAAGAAATTGATTTAAAAGCCGATAGTATTTGTGTTCATGGGGATAATGCAAAAGCTTTAGAATTTGTTAAAAAAATCAAAGAAAATTTAAAAAAAGAGCAAATTCAAATTTGTGCTTTGGAAAATTTTATATAAGTTTTAGCAATGTTTAGTGTGCATTTTAGTGGAAGTAAAGCTTTGCTTTTGCGTTTTGAGCAAGAAATTTCACCTCAAATCAATGCCTATGTTTTAAGCACAGAACAAAGGATACAAAAAGCCCTAAAAGAAGGTGAAATTTATGGGATTGATGAGTTGGTAAGTGCTTATGCAAGCTTGCTTATATATTTTAATCCTTGCGTGCTTTCTTTAAATTCCTTGCTTGATTTTTTGGAAAAAATTAAAAAGGATATTAAACTTGCAGAACAAAACTCAAGTCTTTGTATAGAAGTTCCACTTTGTTATGATGAAGAATTTGGGCTGGATTTAGAATTTGTGTGCAAACACAATCAAATTTCAAAAGAAGAGCTTATATCTCTTCACACTAAACCTTATTATCTTGTTTTTATGCTAGGTTTTATGGCAGGTTTTCCTTATCTTGGAGGTTTAGATGAAAGACTTTTTACCCCACGCCTTTCAAGCCCTAGAGCAAAAATAGAAGCTGGAAGTGTAGGTATAGCCGATAAACAAACAGGAGTTTATCCCATATCAAGTCCAGGGGGTTGGCAAATCATTGCTAGAACACCTTTGGAATTTTTTGATAAAGAAGATGAAAAAAATCCCACTCTTTTAAAAGCGGGTATGTTTTTAAAATTTAAAGCCATTTCAAAAGATGAATTTTTCGATATCCAAGAGCAAGTTGCTAAAAAAGTCTATCAAAAGGAAATTTATGAGTATAAAAATCA
>NZ_JAEVHN010000896.1:0-2086 GCF_016803375.1 Micromonospora sp. 4G55 | reverse complement strand
TGGAAGTCGCCGACGTCGTTCCAGCCGAAGTCGCCGGGCACCGTCGCGACCCGGCCGGCGGTCGCCGCGCCCTCCATCACCGCGTAGTCGACGGAGATCTTCGGCAGCGTCGGCCAGACCGTGCCGGGGAGCTGTCGGCCGCCCCCGGGGCGGGCGGGAAGCCGATCCACGAGTGGCTCGAGCTGCGCCCGTTCCTGACCGAGCCGGGCTGAGCTGGCGGGGCAGCCGCCTTGGCGTGCGTCTCGGCGACCTCGCCGGCTGCGGTGGAGTGCCGCACCAGGGTCGCGACCGGCACCCGCAGCTCACCGGTGGGGGAGATCTCCGCCGTCCGGATCAGGATCGGCGCGTCCAGCGTCTGCCGGCCCGCGCCGTCGCGCCCGAGCAGGGCCAGCACGCCGGAGTAGTAGCGCCGCCCGCAGCGCTCGTGCCGGGCGATCACCCGGCAGGCGTTCTCCATCGGACTGCCGGTGACCGTCGGGGCGAACATCGTCTCCCGCAGCACCTCCCGGACGTCCTTCGAGCCGCGCCCGGCGAGCAGGTACTCGGTGTGCGCGAGGTGCGCCATCTCCTTCAGGTACGGCCCGACCACCTGGCCGCCGTGCTCGGCGACCGTGGCCATCATCTTCAGCTCCTCGTCGAGCACCATGTACAGCTCCTCGACCTCCTTGGGGTCGCGGAGGAAGCGCAGCAGGGCGGCGCGGTCCGGACTCGCGCCGGCGTGCCGGAAGGTGCCGCTGATCGGGTTCATCATCACCAGCCCGTCGTCGACGCTGACGTGCCGCTCCGGGCTCGCGCCGACCAGGATCCGGTGCCCGGTGTACACCAGGAACGTCCAGTAGGCGCCCCGCTCGCCGAGCAGCAGCCGGCGCAGCGCCGCCAGCCCCGCCCGCAGCGGCGATCCCTGTACCGTCGCCCGCAGGGTGCGGTGGATGACGAAGTTGGCGCCCTCGCCGCGGCCGATCTCCTCGGCCAGCACCCGCTCCACAATGCCGGCGTACTCCTCGTCGGCGACGTCGAACGCGGCGCCCGCGGTGACCACCGGGGCCGGCGGGAGCGCGGCGAGCGCGTCGGCCAGGGCGATCCGCGCGTGCCCGGCTATCTCCAGGTACTCCAGCGGCGTGCCGTCGTCGACGCACTCGAAGCCCCGCTCGGCGATCTGCCGGTACGGCACCAGGGCCAGCGTGCGCGGGCCGGCCGCCCCGTCCGGCAGCGGCAGGTCGGCGAGCCGGTCGGCGGTGCGGACCGTACCCGTGAAGAGGTCGAGGTGCGCGGCGCCCTCGCGACGGACGAGCGCGAACGGGCCGGGGGCGGCGTCGTGCGCGAGGGCGGCGAGCAGGTCGTGCGGGCGGTTCATCGGTGTCTCCTCCGGGCCGGTCGGCGCCGCCCGTCGGGGCGGCCCGGGAGCCGGGGAGAGACCGGCGGCCGCCTCGTCGGGCGGCCGCGTGAGAGCTACGCGCGGAAGGTGGCCGCCGGGTCGGCGGGCCACCAGCAGGACAGGTGCGCGAGCATGTCGACCACCCTACGCGGCCCCCACCGGGCGCGGAAGCCGTCGGCGGTACGCGGTCGCGCCGTGGCCGCCGATCGAGGCTTCGGCGGGCCGGTCGACGGGTACCGTGACCGGCGATGAACATTCTCGCTCTCGACCTCGGCACCTCCTCGGTACGCGGGCTCGTGCTCGACGCCGACGCGGCTCCGCGGCCGGGTGCGCTGGCGCGGCGCAAGGTGCACGTGGACATCGGCGATCGCGGCTCAGGCACCCTCGACCCCGCGCACTACCTGGCCTGCCTGGTCGAGTGCCTGGACGAGCTCGCCGCCGCCGGGCACCTGCGCGGCGTGCACCTGGTCGCGGTCTCGGCGCAGTGGCACTCGGTGGTGCCGCTCGACCCCGCGGGCGCGCCGCTCGGGCCGGTCCTGACCTGGCTGGACACCCGCGCCATGGCGGCCCCCGGCAACGCCGGCCCGGCCGATCCGGACGCCTACCACGAACGGACCGGCGGGTGGTGGCACCGCGGCTACTGGCCGCTCCGGCTGCCCTGGCTCCGGGAGCGGTGCGGTACCCCGATCGCCCGGTTCGCCGGCCTGGCCG
>NZ_JAEVHN010000895.1:0-2088 GCF_016803375.1 Micromonospora sp. 4G55 | reverse complement strand
ACCCTCGACGGCCGGGTGGTCGGCCCGCAGGAGCAGCCCCTCGCCGCGATGCGGGTCGAACTGGTCGGCACCGCGCAGGCCACGCACACCGACCCGGCCGGCCGGTTCCGGCTCACCGGCGTGCCGGACGACCCCGAGCAGCCCGGCCCCGTCCGGCTGCGCCTGGTCGGCCGGGGCCACACCCTCACCGCCGACGTCGACCCCGCCGACACCGACCTCGTCATCGTCTGCGAACCCCCGGCCCGCTGACCCCGGACCGCCCCGCGCACCAGGAGGACCGATGCCCAACTACTTCTCCCCCGGCATCTACGTCGAGGAGGTGCCGAGCGGGGCCCACCCGATCGGGCCGGTCGGCATGAGCACCGCCGCGTTCGTCGCATCGCCCCGGACCGCGGCGCCCACGTGGACCGGGCGATGCCGGTGAACAGCTGGTCGGAGTTCCTGCGGCTCTACGCCGGCGGCGAACGCCCGGAGAGCACCCCGCTGGCCCGCGCCGTCTTCGGCTTCCTCGACAACGGCGGCACCCGGTGCTGGGTGGTCAACGTCGGCGAGGGCGGCCAGCTCACCGGCGGCGGCCAGCGCCGCGCCGGCCTGCAACTGCTGGAGGCCGTCGACGAGGTGTCCATCCTCGCCGCCCCCGGCTTCCACGACCCGGTCTCGCACGAGGCCCTGCTGAGCATGGCCGAGCGGCTGCGCACCATGGTGGCGATCTGCGACCCGCCACCGGGCATCGACGACATCTCGGCGCTGACCCGGGTCGCCACCCCCAGCTCCGCCCGGGCCCCCCGCGCCGCCGACGGCAAACCCGCCGAGGGTACGGCGAAGCCGGCCGACGACGGCGGCGGCACCGTCGCGTACCGGCCCCGGCAGTCGGACTTCGGCACCTGCTACTTCCCCTGGCTGCGGGTGCGCGACCCGCTCAGCGGCGAGCTGGTGCTCACCCCGCCGAGCGGGCACATGGCCGGCATCTGGGCCCGCACCGACGGGCTGCGCGGGGTGCACAAGGCCCCGGCCAACGAGCCGGTACGCGGCGCCGTCGACCTGGAGTACCTGGTCACCCGCCCGGAGCACGACGTGCTCAACCCCAAGGGCGTCAACGTGATCCGCTACTTCGCCGGCGAGGGCATCCGGGTGTGGGGCGCCCGTACGCTCGCCGCCGAGGCCAGCGAGTGGCGCTATCTCAACGTGCGGCGGCTCTCCATCTCCATCGAGCAGGCCATCGCCAACGGCACCCGGTGGATGGTCTTCGAGCCGAACGACTTCTCGCTGTGGCGCTCCATCCGGCGCGACATCGGCGCCTTCCTCACCCGGGTCTGGCGCGACGGCGCCCTGCTCGGGCGCACGCCCGAGGAGGCGTTCTTCGTCAAGTGCGACGAGGAGACCAACCCGGCCGACGTACGCGACGCGGGCATGGTGGTCGCGCACATCGGCATCGCGGTGGTCAAGCCCGCGGAGTTCGTGGTGTTCAAGCTCAGCCAGTGGGCCGGTGGCACCGAGACCGAGACGATCGGAGGCTGAGATGACGACTCCCGCCACGCCGCAACCGGGCGCGCCGGTCGACCCGTACCGGGCCTACAACTTCAAGCTGCTCATCAACGGCATCACCAACGGGCACTTCACGGAGGTCAGCGGCCTGGAGGTGACGATCGCCCGGCGGGCGTACCGGGAGGCGGGCAACGACCGGATCCGGGCCGTACCGTGCCAGGTCGACTACGCCCCGGTGACCCTGCACTTCGGGCTCACCTCCTCCCGCGAGCTGTGGGACTGGGTGCAGGCCGCGGCCCGGGGGACGGTGAACCGCCGCAACGTCTCGGTGGTGCTGCTCGACGCCGCCGGCACCAGCGAGGCGCTGCGCTGGAACATGATCAACGCGTGGCCGATGCGGTGGCGGGGCGCGCACCTGCACACCCTCTCCCAGGAGATCGCCATCGAGGCGCTCACGCTGGCGTACGAGGGCCTGGAGCTGGAGTCGGGCAGTGCCAACGCCGCGCCCAGGACCGCGTAGCTGGCTGGCCCGGCGGCTCCGGGACGCCGCCGACGCCGTCGAGCGGTGGGAGTTTCGCCGCGACCGCCGGTGGCCCGCCGGCC
>NZ_JAEVHN010000894.1:0-2095 GCF_016803375.1 Micromonospora sp. 4G55 | reverse complement strand
GGCGGCTCCAGCAGGTCGTCGGCGCGCACCCAGCCGAGGAAGGTGCCCCGGGCGTCGTCGCGCCGGGCCTGCGCGGCCCGCAGCGCGCCGCAGGTGGCCAGGGCGGCCTTCGACACGTACGTCACCGGCAGGTTGCCGGGCGCGCTGGCCCGCAGCCCGGGGTTGGCCATGTAGCGGTTCACCGAGTCGTCGGCGAGCAGGTGCCGGGGCGGGTTCGCGCCGCACTCCTTGAGCGCGCGCAGGAACCCGTCGAACTCCGACCAGCGGCCGGCGAAGACCAGCACGCCGGGGTAGCCGCACTCCTGGGTCAGCCGCCGCCCGGTACGCCACTCGTCCAGCCGGGTGAGCCGGTCGCCGAAGCGTTCCCGCAGGCCGTCGACCAGCGTGGACACGTAGAGGTCGTCGGCGAGCGAGCTGCCCTCCCCGGTGGTGTGGTAGACGTGCGCCTCGGTCACCTTCAACACCTGCCGGGCGTACGACTCCAGCATCCGGGCCTGATCCGAGTTGGGCGCCGACATCTGCAGGTAGAGGCTGGAGTTCTGGTCCATCCGGTCGGCCGACAGGGTGGGCGCGAGCACCGGCAGGCCGACCCGGTTGAGCTCCCGCAGCGCGGCGGCGGTGCTGGTCCGGCTCTCCACCAGGCCGACCACGCCGAGCACGGTCGGGTCGTCGCGGGCCAGACCCTCCAGCATGGTCACCGCCCGGCCGGCGTGGCGCATCTGCCGGCCGCCGTTGGCGACGACGATGTGCAGCAGAGCGGCGCCGTCCGCGGCGGCGGACTCCTTGAGCAGGGCGTACTGGGCGGTCGCCATGCCCTCCAGCTCCTCCCGCTCGGAGACGTACGACTCCTCGTCCGCGCGGGTCCGGTTGCCGGTCAGCGAGCCCAGGTAGACCAGGGTCAGGTACGGGCGGCGGTGCTCGCTGCGCCGCCAGACCTCCTCGGTGGCGCGGTTCTGCGCGAAGATCCGCCGCTGCACCGCCCGTAGCCGGTCCTGGCCGGGGTCGCTGTTGAACAGCTGCCCCGCGCTGTCGCTGTAGCCGACGCACTCACCGTCGACCAGCTGCACCCGGACCTGCCCCGTCGGCGACGGGTGGCAGTCGGGCGCCCAGCGCCGGTCGGCCCACGCCCCGGCGGCCAGCAGCAGCACCAGGACCACCGCCGCCGGCAGGAAGCGCCGCGACCACCAGGGCGGGTCCGGCGCCGCCAGCGCCCCGGGGGGGTGACCCCGGGCGGGGGGTACGACGTCCCCGGCCTCCAACCGCAGGACGAGCAGCCAGGCGGCGGCCCGGCGCAGGCGCCGGGTCTCCGGCAGCGCCTCGGCCCACTCCTCGTACGCCTCGTCGGCCTCGCGCAGCGCGCGCGTGGCGGGGAGTTCCGGCGGCGGCTCGTCGCCGACCGCCACCACCAGCAGCGGGTCGTTGCGTCCGGTCTCGTTCCGGACGTCGTTGAGCAGCCGGACCAGGGTGTGCCCGACGGTGCCCACGGCGACCCCGTCGAGCAGCAGCACCGGGTACGCGGTGCGGCGCCAGTCCCCCGGCCGCCAGAACCGTCGCCGGTACGCCTGCCGCAGGTCCTCCAGGAAGGCGTGCAGCAGCAGCTTGTCCACCTGGGCCGGTTGTTCGCCGTCCCGCCAGCCGGCGGTGAGCCGTTCGGCGAAGCCGAGGAAGGTCACCGACTGCCGGGGCGCGAGGTACTGCTGCCGCATGAACCACCGGTAGTGCCGACCGACCAGCGGCACCCGCCCGGAGACGGCGATCCGGAACACCGCGCTGGGCACCGCGCGGCGCAGCAGCCAGAGCAGCACCTGCAGGGCGGTGCCGAAGCCCGACTCGCCGGTCACCGGGGGTTCCTCGGCGGAGCGCCGGCCCCGCCGGTCGCGCAGCCGTCGTACCAGCGCGGCCCGGCCGCTGTCGGCGGCGTCGACGCCGTCGGCGAGGGTCTGGTGCATCAGCCAGTCGGCCAGCGGGTAGTGCCGGAACCGCAGCCGGGCCGTGCCGAACGCCTCCAGGGAGAGCTGCCGGTGCAGCTCGCGCAGCACGGCGGGGATGTCGTCGGCACCGGGCCGGGTGGCCGGGTCGAGCACGGCGTGCGGCA
>NZ_JAEVHN010000893.1:0-2100 GCF_016803375.1 Micromonospora sp. 4G55 | reverse complement strand
CCGACGCCCGGTCCGGCTCAGCCACGCCCGTGCGGCGTGGTCCAGCCGTGCAGGTCCGGGCCGAGCGGCACGATGCGGGTCGGGTTGATCATCTCGTGGGTGGCGTAGTAGTGCCGCTTGATCTGGTCGAAGTCGACCGTCTCCCCGAAGCCCGGCGTCTGGAACAGGTCCCGCGCGTACGCCCAGAGCACCGGCATCTCGGTCAGCTTCTGCCGGTTGCACTTGAAGTGCCCGTGGTACGCCACGTCGAAGCGGACCAGGGTGGTGAACAGCCGTACGTCCGCCTCGGTGATCTGCTCACCCATCAGGTAGCGGCGCCCGGCCAGGCGCTCCGAGAGCGCGTCCAGCCGGGCGAAGAGCGCGGTGTACGCCTCGTCGTACGCCTCCTGGGAGGTGGCGAAGCCGCACCGGTAGACGCCGTTGTTGACGTCCCGGTGGATCTCGGCCATCAGCGCGTCCATCTCCGGGCGCAGCTCGACCGGGTAGAGGTCCGGCGCGCCCGGGGCGTGAAACCGCCGCCACTCGGTGGAGAAGTCCAGCGTGAGCTGGGGGTAGTCGTTGGTGACCACCCGCCCGGTGAGCGTGTCGATCAGCGCCGGCACGGTCACCCGCCCGGTGTAGTCCGGGTCGGTGGCCAGGTACGCGTCGGAGAGGAAGCCGATGCCCAGCACCGGGTCGAAGCCGTCCGGGTCGAGGGCGAACCGCCAGCCCCGCTCGTCCCGGATCGGGTCGACCGTGCCCAATGAGATGACCTCATCCAGGCCGAGCAGGCTGCGCACGATCCTGGCCCGGTGCGCCCACGGGCAGGCGCGGCACCAGATCAGCCGGTAGCGGCCCGGCTCCAGCGGCCAGCGGTCCTGCTCGTCCGGCCCGCCGCCCGGCGGCGAGGTGGAGTGCGGGGTGACCCGACCGGTGAACCGGTTGGGCTGGCGGACGAACGCGCCGCCGCCGGCGGTCTCTGCGCTGAACTGGGCCCGGGCCATGCCGTCAACCTATCCGCTCGGCGCGCGGATATCCTGGCCCTCGGGCGTCCCCGCGACCCGGGCCGACGCGCCGCCGCCGAGCCCCTTCCACCCCCCGAAGGACAGCGCCGATGACCGTGGCATACCTCGTGGCCGGAGTCCGCACGCCGATCGGCCGGTACGCCGGCGCCCTCGCCGGGGTACGACCCGACGACCTCGCCGCCCACGTGATCCGCGAGCTGGTCGCCCGCCATCCGTCGGTGGACTGGGCCCGCACCGACGACGTGGTGCTCGGCTGCGCCAACCAGGCCGGCGAGGACAACCGCAACGTCGCCCGGATGGCGGCGCTGCTCGGCGGGCTGCCCGAGGAGGTCCCCGGCAGCACGGTCAACCGGCTCTGCGGCTCCGGCCTGGACGCGCTGGCCACCGCCGCCCGGTCCATCGTGGCCGGCGAGGCCGACCTGGTGGTCGCCGGCGGGGTGGAGAGCATGAGCCGCGCGCCGTTCGTCATGCCGAAGGCGGCGACGCCGTTCGCCCGCACCGCCGAGGTGTACGACACCACCATCGGCTGGCGGCTGGTCAACCCGCTGATGAAGGCCGGCTGGGGCATCGACTCGATGCCCGAGACGGCGGAGAACGTGGCCGCCGAGTTCGGCGTCGACCGGGCCGCGCAGGACGAGTTCGCGCTGCGCTCCCAGCAGCGGGCCGCCAAGGCGCAGGCCGACGGCCGGTTCGCCGAGGAGATCGTGCCGGTGACCGTGCCGGCCGGGCGGCGCGAGACGAAGCTGGTCGAGGTCGACGAGCACCCCCGGGAGACGTCGCTGGAGAAGCTCGCCGCGCTGCCCACCCCGTTCCGCGAGGGCGGCACGGTGACCGCCGGCAACTCCTCCGGCGTCAACGACGGCGCGGTGGCGCTGCTGGTCGCCTCCGAGGCCGCGGTCGCCCGGTACGGCCTGACCCCCCTCGCGCGGATCGGCGGGGCCGCCGCGGCCGGCGTACCGCCCCGGATCATGGGCATCGGGCCGGTGCCGGCCACCCGTAAGCTGCTCGACCGGCTCGGCCTGGGCCTCGGCGACGTCGACGTGGTCGAGCTGAACGAGGCGTTCGCCGCGCAGGGCGTGGCGGTGCTGCGCGAGCT
>NZ_JAEVHN010000892.1:0-2103 GCF_016803375.1 Micromonospora sp. 4G55 | reverse complement strand
CCCTGGCCGCTCCGCCGGCCGCCGGTGCCGTCGCGTTCGCCGTCGTCGCCTCCAACGGCACCCTGCTCCAGCACTCCGCCAACGTCGTCTCCACGACCAAGTACGGCCCGGGGCGGTACCAGGTGCTGTTCGACTACGACGTCACGCGGAAGGCGTTCGTCGCGACCATCGGCACGAACGACCCGAACAACGTCCCGCCCGGTGGCGAGGTCGCGGTCGCGCCGCGCTACCTGACCCCCAACGCGGTCTTCGTCCAGACCCGGAGCTCCGGTGGCTCGGCCGCCGACCGCCCGTTCCACCTGATCGTCGCCAACTGAGCGACACCCGAGGCGGTGCCGGTCCCCACCGCGGGGGTCGGCACCGTCTGGTGTGGAACGCGCGGTCACCGCCCGTCGGCCCGGTAACGGCCGGCTCGTCCCGCTCCGGGTGGGAAAGGGCCTGCCAGGGGGTGATATTCCGACGTTTGCCCGCCCGGTACCTCGGGAAGCAAGCACCGTGACGGACATCTCGGACACCCTGGCCAGCCTGCCCAGCCCGGCCGATCCCGACGCGGCGGCCACCGAGCTGGAACAGATCCTCTTCGAGGTCAGACGCGTGATCGTCGGGCAGGATCGGCTCGTCGAGCGCCTGCTCACCGCACTGATCGCCGACGGGCACTGCCTGCTGGAGGGCGTACCCGGCGTGGCGAAGACCCTCGCCGCGCAGACCCTCGCCACCGTCGTCGGCGGCACCTTCTCCCGGATCCAGTTCACCCCCGACCTGGTCCCCTCCGACATCGTCGGCACCCGCATCTACCGGGCGTCGAAGGAGAGCTTCGACGTCGAGCTGGGTCCGATCATGGCCAACCTGGTGCTGGCCGACGAGATCAACCGGGCCCCGGCGAAGGTGCAGTCCGCCCTGCTGGAGGCGATGGCCGAGCGGCAGGTCTCCATCGGTGGCCGGAGCTGGCCGGTGCCGGAGCCGTTCCTGGTGCTCGCGACCCAGAACCCGATCGAGTCCGAGGGGGTCTACCAGCTCCCCGAGGCGCAGCGCGACCGGTTCCTCATGAAGATCGTCGTGGACTACCCGAGCGACGCCGACGAGCTGGCCATCCTCTACCGGATGAGCACCGACCGGCCCCGCGCCCACCGGGTGCTCGACCCGGGCCGGCTGCGCGGGCTGCAACAGCGTGCCGAGCACATCTTCGTGCACCACGCGCTCGCCGAGTACGTCGTCCGCCTCATCCTCGCCACCCGCGACCCGGGCCGCTTCGGGCTGCCGGAGATCGCCCCGATGCTGGCGTACGGGGCCAGCCCGCGGGCCACCCTCGGCCTGGTCGCCGCGGCCCGCGCCCAGGCGCTGCTGCGCGGGCGGGAGTACGTGCTGCCGGAGGACGTCCGCGATCTCGCCGTCGACGTGCTGGCCCACCGGCTGGTGCTCTCCTTCGACGCGGTCGCCGACGGGGTCTCGCCCGAGGCGCTGTTGCACCGGCTGGTGCAGGCGGTGCCCCCGCCCGTGCTGGCCACCGGGCAGCCCGAGCACGTCGCCGACCTGGCTGCCGCATGAGGCGCCGCACCGCGCCGGCGCCCGCCGGACCGGGGCCTGGCCGACCTCGCCGGGGACCAGCGGCTGCGCCGGCTGGAGCTGACCGTCACCCGTCGGCTGGACGGGCTGCTCCAGGGCCAGCACCGGGGTCTGCTGCCCGGGCCGGGCAGCGAGATCGCCGGCAGCCGGGAGTACCGCCCCGGCGAGGACGAGGTGCGCCGGATGGACTGGGCGGTGACCGCCCGCACCACCGTGCCGCACGTCCGCGAGGTCGACGCCGACCGGGAACTGAGCACCTGGCTGCTGGTCGACGCCAGCCCCAGCATGGAGTTCGGCACCGCCGAGCTGGACAAGCGGGAGCTGTCGGTGGCCGCCGTCGCGGCGATCGGCTTCCTCACCGCCGGCACCGGCAACCGGCTCGGTGCCCAGCTGCTCACCCCGACCGGGCTGCGCCGCTTCCCGGCCCGCAGCGGCCGTACCCATCTGCTGGGCGTGCTCCGCGCGCTGCTGGCCGCGCCGCGTACCGGTGACCACGACGAGCCGACGGAACCGCCCGACCCACCCGACCTGGCGGAGGCG
>NZ_JAEVHN010000891.1:0-2109 GCF_016803375.1 Micromonospora sp. 4G55 | reverse complement strand
AGGCAAGGATTTTAAAATTTTATCTAAATTTAGCTTTCCTGCTTTACCTTGCACACTTTTTTGGCGGAGTTTATCCACGCGACCTATCATATCATCTAGGCGTTCAAAACCAAGCCTTGCCATGTATTCTCTAAGCTCCTCAGCTATAAAATACATGAAATTAATCACATCATCTACTTTGCCTTTGAAACGATCTCTAAGTTCTGTATCTTGAGTGGCTATACCAAAAGGACAGGTATTTAGATGACAAACTCTCATCATTGTACAACCTAAAACAATCAAAGGAGCGGTTGCAAAACCAAATTCTTCAGCTCCTAAAAGTGCTGCTATGGCTAAATCACGCCCATTCATAAGCTTTCCATCAGTTTCTAATCTTACCCTATCTCTAAGCTTGTTTAAGATCAAAGTTTGATGCGTTTCAGCTAAGCCTAACTCCCAAGGAATTCCAGCATGCGGTATAGAAGTTCTAGGACTTGCACCCGTACCTCCATCATAACCTGAAACAAGGATTAAATTCGCGCCTGCCTTAGCCACACCTGCAGCAACCGTTCCTATGCCATTTTCGCTTACAAGTTTTACTGAAATTTTAGCGTCTTTGTTCGCATGTTTTAAATCATAAATGAGTTGAGCCAAATCCTCAATAGAATAAATATCATGATGAGGAGGTGGGGAAATAAGCGTCACACCTGCAGTAGAATGTCTAGCCTTAGCTATCCAAGGATAGACTTTAAAGCCCATTAATTGTCCGCCCTCACCTGGTTTTGCACCTTGAGCGACTTTGATTTGAATTTCTTTTGCATGACTTAAGTAGTTTAAATCCACGCCAAAACGCCCACTTGCTACTTGCTTAATGGCTGAGTTTTTATCCACACCCTCTTTGATTTCATAGCGTTCTTCATCCTCACCACCTTCACCTGAATTTGATTTAGCACCTATTTTATTCATAGCCTGTGCTAAACACTCGTGTGCTTCTTTAGAAATAGAACCATAACTCATCGCCCCTGTTCTAAAGCGTTTAACTATACTTTCTACACTTTCAACCTTATCTATGCTAATAGCTTCACTAAAATCAAATTCCATCAAAGAACGCAAGTTAACTTGTTTTTCATCTACTAAAGCCGAGTATTTTTTAAAGCTTTTATAGTCTTTGTTGCGACAGGCTTGCTGGAGATTAAAAATCACAAGCGGATCGATTAAATGTTCTTCTTTAGCACTTCTAAAACCATGAATTCCTTTAGAATCTAAAGCCTTATGTGTATCGTTAAAAGCATGTTTGTGCAAAGCAATGAGTTCTTTTTCAAAATCTTCTAAATCCATACCTTCAATGCGTGAAGTTGTAGAAGTGAAGTATTTATCAATCACCTTAGAACTTAAGCCTAAACATTCAAAAAGTGCAGAGCCATTATAACTTTGCAAGGTAGAAACCCCCATTTTAGAAGCAATTTTGACTATGCCGCTTGAACTTGCCTTGATGAAATTTTCTACTGCCTTTTCATAGCTTAAATCTAAATCTTTATTGACAATGAGTTTTGTATACTCTCATAACCAAATAAGGATTAATAACAGTCGCACCATAACCTAAAAGACATGCAAAATGATGAATTTCTCTAGGTTCACCACTTTCGATAATAAGACTTGTGTGTGTTCTTAAATTTTTTCTTACTAGATGATTATGCACTCCAGAAACAGCAAGCAAAGCGGGGATATAAGCGTTTTTTTCATCCACTCCTTTATCGCTTAAAATGATAATAGAAACACCTTTTTTAACCTCATCTTCTATCTTAACGCAAAGCTCATCTAAAGCCTTTTCTAAAGTTTTTTTAGAATAATCATAAAGTATAGAAAATTCTTTAACTTGAAATTTATTTAAAGCCTTAACTTCAAAAAGTTCTTCATTGCTTATCACAGGCAAGGCTATTTTTACGCGTTTTTGCATTGTTTTCATCAGGTTTTAATAAATTGCCTTCGCTTCCTAGATAAATCCTTGTAGAAGTAACAATCTCTTCTCTTATGGCATCAAGAGGAGGATTAGTTACTTGTGCAAAAAGTTGTTTAAAATAATTATACAAAGGTTGATAAGTTTTAGAAAGTATAGCCAAAGGAGTATCT
>NZ_JAEVHN010000890.1:0-2115 GCF_016803375.1 Micromonospora sp. 4G55 | reverse complement strand
GCCACCGTGGACCCGCCGCGGTTCGTCCCGCTCGGCTTCGTCATCTGCGTCGCGCTGGTGCCGACCGCGTACTGCGCCAGCCTGCTGCTGGTCCGCTTCCTGCGCTGACGCCGCCGGGCCCGCGCCCGTAGGGCGTTCAGCGTGCCGTTGTGGTGCGCCAGCCGGGTCCGCGCCGCCCGCTGCTCGTCGCACGGCCGGCGTCCGCAGCTCCGGCACACTCCGGTGTACGCCTCCGTGCGGTGCGTGGCGATGGTCCGCCGCGCGTCGGCGACCTGCTGGGCCGCGTACGCGTGCAGGTCGCCGGCGTTCACCGGCCGTCCTTGACGCCGGTGTCGGTGGCCCGGGCGGCCTTGACCAGGCGGGCGAAACGGACGTCCGTGCAGGGTTAGTCCTCGCCGCAGCCGCAGAGCCACCGGGTGACCACCCGCGGGGGATGGGCGAACAGGATGTCGTCGGCGTCCGCGACGTCCTGTGCGGACACCAGCGACTCCGGACGGCCGGGCCGCCCGGGCGGGTGGTTGTCGCCTCGCCGCCCGGCTCGGTCGTCCTGGTCGGCGCTGCCTGCGGGGCTGGCGCGGCCGGTCGGTGGAACACCATGGTGTCACCGGAGCCGCGTGACACCCATGGTGTTCCACCCGCCCCGTCCCCGTTCGTCGAGCGGTCCTCGTCGGGTTGGTCGTGCATCAGGTACTCCCGTCCGGTGGCGTCTCCTTGGTGGGGTTCGCTTCAACGTGGGCGCTGCCTGGCGGGCAGGCCGCGGCACGCCCGGCCGTCCAGGAGGACCGGCCGACCGGGCGCTCTGCGCGGTGGGGAAGGACCAACTCCGGTTTGCAGACCAGGGAGTCAGCCGCCGAGAACTTTGCCACACTAGTCTGTACAAGTCAATGACCGACTAGTCCGTGCTTGTCCCGACTAGTGGGGTGTGATCAAATGGCGGTGCAGACCAGGGAGACAACATGCCCGCCAAGCCCAAGTGGGCGCAGCTCGCGGACCACATCCGTGAGCAGATCGCGTCCGGTGAACTCGCCCCAGGCGACAAGCTTCCCTCCACCGCGCAGTTGCGAGCCGAGTATGGCGTTTCGGCCGGCGTGGTCCGACAGGCGATCCTTGTGCTTCAGACGCAGGGCCTCGTTGAAGGTGTCCATGGCCTTGGTGTCTTCGTCTGCGAGCAATAGCTCCTCTAGCTGATCATCAGCTGGTCGCGGTGGGTGGGCCGATCTCGTAGGCTCCCTTGTGGTCGATGCCTTGTGCGGTGACGGGGCCGATCGATGCGAGGCGACCAGGGGAGGGCGCGTGAGTGCAGCGCAGGTGATCGCCAGGCTGGCGGCGGCGGCACAGAAGCTGGACGAGGCGAAGGCCAAGACGGCCGCTGCGGCGCAGGACACCGCCGAGGCGCGGGAACTGGTCGCCGGTGCCCTGGAAGGGGTCGCGGCCGGGCCGCTGATCGGGATGCTGGACGCCTACCGGCAGGCGCTGACGCAGGCGGCGCAGGGCGCCGGACCGGCCAGCCAGCAGGTCCAGGAGACGATTGCCAAGGTGCGGGCGCTGGGCAGCTGACCCGGCTCGACCCGGCAGCGCAATGGTGCACCGCCGTGTCGGATAACTGATCCGGAACAGGGCGGTGCCGCCGGCGCTCCTCGCATATCCTGGCCGGTTCGCCGCCGATCGCCCGTGGTTTCCCGGCCAATTTCGGAAGGCTTCTGCCAACCCCTGTTTTCGCAGCGACCGATCCCGCCGGCGACTCGGCCGAGGAGCGGAGAACGCCCTGGTAGCACGGGAAATCGGGCCATCGCGGCGTCCCGTCGCCAACGGGCCGCGCCGATGTGGTGGTGGCGATATCCATTCGCTACGGGTAATGTCCTGCGACGTCGAAATCCACTGATCGATTTCGGCACCGCATTCCTGCCCGCGCACATACCGTCGACGGTCGGCCCGGCCGCCGTCCGATGCGCCGTGCCCGTGGAACGTGCGCCCCTTCGCCGTCCCCGGGTGGTGGCGTCTGTCGTCGAGGAGTCTTCGTGAGCGACCCGGACGTTGACCCGCAGGTGAGACCCGCGGTCGAGCAGCGGCCGACCGAGCCGCGCCCGGCCGGACCGGGCGGACTCGACCGGCGCC
>NZ_JAEVHN010000889.1:0-2130 GCF_016803375.1 Micromonospora sp. 4G55 | reverse complement strand
CGCCTTCAACTACGGTGCGGTCCCCGCCGGCACGGACGTGCGGATCGGAAGCCTCGCCGCCGCGCCCGCCTTCAATTACGGCGCGGTCCCGGCCGGCACGGACGTGCGGATCGGAAGCCTCGCCGCCGCGCCCGCCTTCAATTACTCAGAGGCGTTGCAGAAGTCGCTGTTCTTCTACGAGGCGCAGCAGTCCGGGAAGAAGCCGTCCTGGAACCGGGTCTCCTGGCGCGGCGACTCCGCCCTCACCGACGGCGCCGACGTCGGCCTGGACCTCACCGGCGGTTGGTACGACGCGGGCGACCACGTGAAGTTCGGCTTCCCGATGGCGTTCAGCGCCACCATGCTCGCCTGGGGCGCGGTCGAGTACCGCGACGGCTACGTCGCCTCCGGTCAGCTCCCGCACCTGCTGAACAACCTGCGTTTCGTCAACGACTGGTTCGTCAAGGCCCATCCCGCGCCGAACGTCCTCTACGGACAGGTCGGCAAGGGCGACGACGACCACAAGTGGTGGGGTCCGGCCGAGGTGCTGCCGATGGCGCGGCCCGCGTACAAGATCGATGCGAGCTGTGGCGGCGCGGACCTGGCGGGGGAGACGGCGGCCGCGATGGCCGCGTCGTCGATGGTGTTCCGGCCCACCGACGCCGCCTACGCCGACAAGCTGCTCGGCCACGCGAAGCAGCTCTACACGTTCGCCGACACGGTGCGGAAGAGCTACCACGAGTGCATCACCGACGCGACCAGCTTCTACCGCTCCTGGAGCGGCTGGCAGGACGAGCTGGTGTGGGCCGCGATCTGGTTGCACCGGGCCACCGGCGACCCCGCCTACCTGGCCAAGGCCGAGAGCGAGTACGACCGGCTCGGCACCGAGAACCAGAGCACCACCCGCTCCTACAAGTGGACCATCGCCTGGGACAACAAGCAGTTCGGCGCGTACGTGCTGCTGGCCAACCTGACCGGCAAGCAGAAGTACGTCGACGACGCAACCGCTGGCTGGACTACTGGACGGTCGGCGTGAACGGGCAGCGGGTGCCCTACTCGCCCGGCGGGATGGCGGTGCTCGACTCCTGGGGCGCGCTGCGCTACGCCGCCAACACCGCGTTCGCCGCGCTGGTCTACAGCGACCGGACCACCGACGCGACCCGCAAGGCGCGCTACCACGACTTCGCCGTCCGGCAGATCAACTACGCGCTGGGCGACAACCCGCGCAGCTCCAGCTACGTCATCGGGTTCGGCGCCAATTCACCGCGGAACCCGCACCACCGCACCGCCCACGGCTCCTGGTGGGACAGCCAGACGGTGCCCACCGAGACCCGGCACGTGCTCTACGGCGCGCTGGTCGGCGGCCCGTCGTCGGCCAACGACGCCTACACCGACAGCCGGTCGGACTACGTGATGAACGAGGTCGCCACCGATTACAACGCTGGTTTCACCTCCGCGCTGGCCCGGCTCGCCAAGGAGTACGGCGGCAGCCCGCTCGCTGGCTTCCCGGTCGCCGAACAACCCGACCTGGACGAGCTGACCGTGGAGACCACGGTGATGCAGGCCGAGCCGCGCGCCACCGGGCTGAAGGCGATCGTCTACAACAAATCGGCGTTCCCGGCCCGCGCGCTGACCACCGCCAAGTTCCGCTACTACTTCCGACCCGACGGCACCGGCGGCGTGCAGGTCACCCCCGGCTACACCCAGGGCTGCCCGGCACCGGCCACCGCGAAGCAGTTCGCCGGCGACATCTGGTACGTCGAGGTCGACTGCACCGGGTACACCATCGCCCCGGCCGGGCAGTCGCAGCACCGGATGGAGGTCCAGTTCAAGATCGGCGTACCGGAGGGTGGCACCTGGGACCCGACGAACGACCCGTCGTACCAGCCGACCGCCGGGCCGAACCGGAAGGTGCCGCTCTACTCCGCCGGCACCCGGGTCTGGGGTGAGGAACCCGGACCGGCCACCCCCGGACACCACCGCGCCGACCACCCCCGGCACCCCGGTCGCCTCGGCGGTCACCTCGACCGGCCTCACCCTGACCTGGCCCGCCGCCACCGACAGCGGCGGCAGCGGCCTGGCCGGCTACGAGGTCACCCAGGCGCAGGTGGGCAGCGACGCGCTGGTCCTGCTCACCTCGACCACCAACAC
>NZ_JAEVHN010000888.1:0-2132 GCF_016803375.1 Micromonospora sp. 4G55 | reverse complement strand
CACCCCGCCGGACGGGGACCCGACCGCCACCCCCGGCGCGGGCACCCTGCGCTTCCCGCGCGACTTCGGCTGGGGCGCGGCCACCTCGGCCTACCAGATCGAGGGCGCCGCCAAGGAGGACGGGCGCGGCGAGTCGATCTGGGACACCTTCAGCCGCACTCCGGGGCGGACCCGCAACGGCGACACCGGCGACGTCGCCGCGGACCACTACCACCGCTGGTCCGAGGACCTGGACCTGATGCGCGACCTCGGCCTGCGCAGCTACCGGTTCTCGGTCTCCTGGCCCCGCATCCAGGCCGACGGCACCGGCCGACCCAACCAGCGCGGCCTCGACTTCTACCGCCGGCTCGTCGACGGTCTGCACGAGCGCGGCATCGCGCCCATGGTCACCCTCTTCCACTGGGACCTGCCCCAGTCGTTGCAGGACGCCGGCGGCTGGGAGAACCGGGACACCGCGTACCGCTTCGCCGACTACGCCGACGCCGTGTTCCGGGGCCTGGGTGACCAGGTGCCGGTGTGGCTGACCGTCAACGAGCCGAAGACCGTGGTGCAGAACGGCTACCTCTGGGGCCACCACGCCCCGGGCCGGCAGGATCCGGACGCCGCGTACCTGGTCGCCCACCACCTCCAGCTCGCGCACGGCCTGGCGGTACGCGCCCTGCGGGCCACCGGCTCCACCGCGCGGATCGGACCGGCGTTCAACCTGCACCCGTGCTACCCGGCCGACGACACCCCGGCCGCGGCGGCCGCGACCCGGCTCTACGACGGGTACGAGAACCGGCTGTACCTGGACTCCGTGCTCACCGGCGCGTACCCGGCCGACGTGCTGGCCGACCTCGGCGAGGACAGCCGGCTGGTCCGGGGCATCGCCGACGGCGACCTGGAGATCATCTCCAGCCCGGTCGACCTGCTGGCCGTGCAGTACTACACGCCGCTCTACGTCACCGCCGACGGCGGCACCGTGCAGCGCTGGGCCACCTCCGAGGCGGAGTGGCAGCAGATCTACCCCGAGGGGATGTACGACATCCTGACCCGGGTCACCCGCGACTACGGCCGTGTCCCGATCACGGTCACCGAGAACGGCCTGCCCTGCCCGGACGTCCTGGGCGCCGACGGCACCGTCGACGACGCCGGCCGGATCGCCTTCCTGCGGGACCACTTCGCCGCCGCGCACCGCGCGATCGCCGCCGGGGTGCCGCTGGAGAGCTACCACGTCTGGTCGCTGCTGGACAACTTCGAGTGGGCCGAGGGCTACGACCAGCGCTGGGGACTGGTCTACGTGGACTACGCCACCCAGCGCCGCATCCCCAAGCGCAGCGCCCACTGGTACCGGCAGGTGATCAGCGACAACGGCCTCTGAACCACCCGCCGGCCGGGACCGGCGCACCGGACCGCGTGGGGGCGGTCCGGTGGTCCGACCCGCCGGGGCGGGCGGGTCCGGCCGAGCGGGACCGGCCCGCCGGTACGGCGGGAGCGGTCGCCGTCAGCGGGGCAGCGCCTGCTGCAACTCGGCGCGCAGCGCCGGGGTGAGCATCTCACCGGCCTGCTTGGCCAGCCGGGCCATCTCGTAGCCCACCACGCCGATGTCGGCGTCCGACGCGGCCAGCGTGGCGAGGATCGAGCCGTCGCGGATCTGCATCACCAGGAAGTAGCCGCGCCCCATCTCGACGACCGTCTGCTTGACGATGTCGCCGTCGAACATCTGGGCCGCCCCCGCGGTGATGCTCATCAGGCCGGAGGTCACCGCGGAGAGCTTGTCGGCGTGATCGCGGGGCAGGTGCGCCGAGATCGCGACCAGCAGCCCGTCGGAGGAGACCACCACGGCGTGGGCCACCCCCGGCACCCGCTCCGCGAACGCGTTGACCAGCCAGCTAAGGTCCCGCGCCTCCTGGCTCAACGTCGTCACTGTCGTCCCCCTTCGCTGTGCCCACCCGACGGCGGCAAGATTATCTCCCGGGTCTCCTCGGCCTCGGCCCGGCGGACGCCGCTGTACAGCCGCGACAGCATCCCACCGACCGCCTCCGGGTCCGGATCGTCCCGTGCGGCGGCAACCTCCGGCCGGGCCGGCTCGGTGACCGCGGAGAGCTGAGCCATCGGCACCCGCACCGGCAGGCCCCGTTCGTTGGTGCCCC
>NZ_JAEVHN010000887.1:0-2135 GCF_016803375.1 Micromonospora sp. 4G55 | reverse complement strand
GCCGGTACGACGTGGTCGACTGGAAGACCGGCCGCCGGCCCACCGGCCGGGAGGCCGAGGTGGCGGCGGTGCAGCTGGCCGTCTACCGGCTGGCCTGGGCCGAGTTGGCGGGGGTGCCGGTCGACCGGGTCGGCGCGGCCTTCCACTACGTCCGGGAGGGCGTGACGGTGCGGCCGACGGACCTGCTCGACGCCGACGGGCTCACCGCGTTGATCGGCGGCGTACCGGAATTTCCGCCCGGGGGTGGCGCGCCGGGAAATCCGTGATAGCGTTCGTCCTGTTGCAGTTTTGGTTTCCAGAGACTCTGTGTGCGCCTGGCGGATTGTGGCCCCAGGCGCTCTTTGTTGTGTCCGGAGTTCTCCGGGCGGGGCGACCAGAAGCGACAAGCGATTCGCGCATTCCCGCGCGGAGCGCTCCTCTTCGAGCCCGCAACAGGTGCGGGTTCGACGTTCCGTCAAGGAGACAGAACACATGGCTATTGGCACCGTCAAGTGGTTCAACGCTGACAAGGGCTTCGGCTTCATCACCCCGGACGGCGGCGGCGCTGACGTCTTCGCCCACTTCTCGGCGATCCAGTCCTCCGGCTACCGGAGCCTGGACGAGAACCAGCGGGTCGAGTTCGAGGTCACCCAGGGCCAGAAGGGCCCGCAGGCGGAGAACATCCGCCCGCTCTGATCCTCGGATCAACCCGTAACACCCTGATCTTCGGATCGACCCGTAACACCCTCCGCGCCCTCCGGGCGCGGTGACGGGACCGGTCCGCCGCGCCGCCCCCCGCTCCGGCGGGAGTGGCGTGCTGCGGCGGACCGGCCTGTACCCCTTCGGTTCGTGCTTGTGAGTCGTGGCGGATCTTTCCCGCCGGCGACAGCGCCGATTCACCGGCGCCCTCCCTCGACACGTGCCGCGTCGAGGAAGGCATTTCCGCATGACCATGACCATTCCCACCTTCGCCGCGACCGGCCTGGCGCCGGCGCTGCTCACCGAGCTGACGGCGCAGGGCATCACCGAGCCGTTCCCGATCCAGACGGCCACCCTGCCGGACTCGCTCGCCGGCCGCGACGTGCTCGGCCGGGGCCGTACCGGCTCGGGCAAGACGCTCGCCTTCGGGCTGCCGCTGCTGTCGCGTACCGCCGGCCGCCGGGCCCGCCCCGGTCGCCCGCTGGCGCTGGTGCTGGTGCCGACCCGTGAGCTGGCCCAGCAGGTCACCACCGCCCTCGCCCCGTACGCCCGCGCCGTCGGGCTGCGCTGCGCCACCGTGGTCGGCGGCCTGTCGTTGCAGCGGCAGGCGGACGCGCTGCGCTCCGGCGCCGAGGTGGTCGTGGCCACCCCCGGTCGGCTGCACGACCTGATCAACCGGGGCGACGCCCGCCTCGACCAGGTCGCCATCACCGTGCTGGACGAGGCCGACCAGATGGCCGACATGGGCTTCCTGCCGCAGGTCACCAAGCTGCTGGAGCAGGTCGCTCCGGACGGCCAGCGGATGCTCTTCTCCGCCACCCTGGACGGCGGCGTGGACAAGCTGGTCCGCCGCTTCCTGAGCAACCCGGTCTCGCACTCGGTCGACCCGGGCACCGCCACGGTGACCGCGATGACGCACCACGTGCTGCACGTCGACGCGGCCGACAAGCCGGCCGCGCTCACCCAGATCGCCGCCCGTGAGGGCCGCACCATCATGTTCATGGCCACCAAGCACCGCGCCGACCGGATGGCCCGCCAGTTGCTGGCCAAGGGGGTACGCGCCGCGGCCCTGCACGGCGGCAAGTCCCAGCCGCAGCGCACCCGGATCCTGGAGCAGTTCCGCACCGGCCAGGTGACCGCCCTGGTCGCCACCGACGTGGCGGCCCGGGGCATCCACGTGGACGGGCTGGACATGGTGGTCAACGTGGACCCGCCGACCGAGGCGAAGGACTACCTGCACCGCGGCGGCCGTACCGCCCGGGCCGGGGAGTCCGGCACCGTGGTCACGCTGGTCCTGCCCGAGCAGCGCCGGGACGTCACCCGGCTGATGAGCGTGGCCGGGATCAAGCCGCAGTCGACCCAGGTACGCCTCAACGACGGCTCGCTGGCCCGGGTGACCGGTGCCCGGGAGCCGTCCGGCGTGCCGGTGACCATCGCCGTCCCGCAGCCGGCGCCGG
>NZ_JAEVHN010000886.1:0-2140 GCF_016803375.1 Micromonospora sp. 4G55 | reverse complement strand
CACCCCACCCCCGCCCGGTCGGGGCCTCTTTCGGAGAAAGCGTGGCTATCCGGCACCGTGAGGGCACTCTTTCTCCGAAAGTGCGCCAGCGGGCGGCCCGGTGGGGTGAGCGGCTTTTCTCGGGAAGTGCGCCGGCGGGCGGGCGGGCTGGATCAGTGTGGCTCCGCGCCGGATGCCGCCGTCGAGGGACGGGCCGGCGAGGGGTGGCGGGAGAGGGTGTGACGTGGGCGTCTGCGGCCGGGATGCTTGGTGCGGCGGGGCGCGACGCGGTATCTTTCTCTGTTCGGACATAAAAAAGGAATGGCGACAACGGCCATTCCTTGACCCATCTTAAATGACGAGGAGACGGCTTGTCAACGCAATCCGACGGTTCCGTCGCGCAGCGGCACGACGACGAGATCGGCCGCGAGCAGGAGTACGTCTCGCTGCTCTACGGCCGGCTGGACGACATGCGTGAGCAGGCCGCCCAGCGGCTCACCGAGGAACTGCGGAACACCGGGGGCACGTTGCAGGCCCGGTCCCAGCGCGACAGCTCGGTCCAGATGTACGCCGACCAGGTCGAGCAGTTCTCCGCCGTGGAGAACGGGCTCTGCTTCGGCCGGCTCGACGACACCGACGGGGCCCGGCACTACATCGGCCGGATCGGCATCTTCGACACCACCGGCGACTACGACCCGCTGCTGATGGACTGGCGGGCCCCCGCCGCCCGGCCGTTCTACCTCGCCACCGCCGCCAACCCGCAGGGCGTCAAGCGGCGCCGGCACCTGCGTACCCGGCAGCGGAAGGTGACCGGGCTCAACGACGAGGTGCTCGACCTCGCCACCGCCTCCCCCACCGCCCACGAGGAGCTGACCGGCGAGGCGTCCCTGCTCGCCGCGCTCAACGCCGGCCGGACCGGGCGGATGCGCGACATCGTGGAGACCATCCAGGCCGAACAGGACCGGGTGATCCGGGCCGACCTGCCCGGCGTGCTGGTGGTGCAGGGCGGCCCGGGCACCGGCAAGACCGCCGTCGCGCTGCACCGCGCGGCGTACCTGCTCTACACCCACCGGCGGGAGCTCTCCAGCCGGGGCGTGCTGCTGGTCGGCCCGAACGCGACCTTCCTGCGCTACATCTCGCAGGTGCTGCCCACGCTGGCCGAGACGGGCGTGCTGCTGCGTACCCCCGGCGACCTCTTCCCCGGCGTCAGCGCGCGGCGCGCCGAACCGGCCGAGACGGCGGCGCTCAAGGGGCGGACGGTGATGACCGAGGTGCTGGCCGCCGCGGTCCGCGACCGGCAGTGGGTGCCCGACGAGCCGCTGGAGATCGAGATCGAGCGGGACACGGTGCGGCTCGACCCGGAGATGGTCCGCCAGGCCCGCGACCGGGCCCGCCGCTCCGGCCGCCCGCACAACCTGGCCCGCGCCGTGTTCGACGTCGAGGTCGTCCACGCGCTCGCCGCGCAGATCGCCGAGCGGATCGGCGCCGACCCGCTGGGCGGGGAGAACCTGCTGGAGGAAGCCGACCGCGCCGAGATCCGCCGGGAGCTGCGCGAGGAGGCCGGCATCCGGGCCGCGCTCGACGAGCTGTGGCCGGTGCTCACCCCGCAGCGCCTGCTCGCCGACCTGTACGCCTCGACCGACCGGATCGCCGCCGCCGCGCCGATGCTCACCGACGCCGAGCGCGCGCTGCTGCACCGGGAGCCGGGCGGCTGGACGCCGGCCGACGTGCCGCTGCTGGACGAGGCCGCCGAGCTGCTCGGCGAGGACGAGCGGGCCGCCGCCGCCCGCCGCGAGCGGATCCGCTCCTTCCAGCGCGAGTACGCCGAGGGCGTGCTGGAGATTTGGAAGGGCTCCCGCTCGATCGACGTGGAGGACGAGGCCGACGGCGGCGAGATCCTCGGCGTCACCGACCTGATCGACGCCGACCGGCTGCTGGAACGGCAGGAGGAGGCCGACCGGCTGACCACCGCGCAGCGGGCCGCCGCCGATCGGAGCTGGGCGTTCGGGCACGTGATCGTCGACGAGGCGCAGGAGCTGTCGCCGATGGCCTGGCGGCTGCTGATGCGCCGCTGCCCGAGCCGGTCGATGACCATCGTCGGTGACGTGGCGCAGACCGGCGCGCTGGCCGGCACCCCGTCCTGGGCCGAGGCGCTGGAGCC
>NZ_JAEVHN010000885.1:0-2148 GCF_016803375.1 Micromonospora sp. 4G55 | reverse complement strand
GGCGGGGGGCCGGGCGCCGGCACCGCCGGGCAGGCGCTCGCGGCGGCGACGCGGCGGTACAGCGTGGGCAGCCGCTCGCCGGTGGTGCGCAGGACGAGCCGGAACGGGTACCGGCCGTGCGACCACACGTCGTCGCAGACCTGCAGCAGGGTGGCGAACTGCGCGGGCGGCTCGTCGGCGAGGAGCTGCTCGGCGTCGTCGACGCGCAGGGTGAGCGGGCCGGCGTCCCGGTCGAGCAGGCAGTCGGCCAGCGCGTCCCAGTTGCGCCCGAACCACTCGGGCAGGTCGAGGGCCTGCGCGAGGCAGCCCGAACAGCTCCGCGCGGCGGCGGGCGTCGGCGCCCGGCACGACCACCGTGCCGGCGGTCGGGTCGGCGGTCAGCTCCAGCCACGGTGGCAGGTCGGGCGCGTCCATCCGGTCATCCTCCCCGCTCCGGTCGGGCCGGCCGGTCCCCGGCCCGACCGCTGCCGGCTCAGAGTCGGTAGAAGTTCGCGTAGTGGTCCGGCGAGAACCAGGTGACCCCGGTGCTCCGGTTGACCACGATCCGGTACGCGTCCCGGGAGGCCCCGTACGGCCGGGGGTAGACGTCGTACTCGTAATAGGTGGCGCTGCCGGGGAGCTGGCCCTCCCGGTTGTAGAACTGACCGCCGGCGAAGTTGTAGAGCCCGCCGCTCCAGGTGTACCAGCCTCGGCTGGTCGGGAAGCCCTTGGCGGCCCAGCCGGACCGGGCGGTGCGGGCGTCCGCGCAGCGGGTCATCGTGCACGAGCTGTAGACCCCGGCGGACGCGGCGTCGGTGAGCGACGGGGTCACCACGGACGGGCCGACGAGCGCGCCGGCGACCATGGCGGTGAGCAGGGCGAACGTGCCGACCAGGCGGCGCAGGCGGGTGAGCGGGGCGGGCGGGGTCACACGAGTGGTCATCGGGCCCTCCGGATCACAAGGCATCGATCGGTGTCGACCCTTAGTGTCGGGCTCGGCCGGCTCGCGCGGGAAGGCCCGGCGGCCAAATTCGTCGACAGCGTTCGATGACATCCCGGTGCCCCGATCGGTGGGCGGTCCACCCACGCGTGGGTGGACCGCCCCTGGATGGAGCGACGGCGTCCTCCGCTGCGCCCGCTCCACCTACCGTCGGGTCAGCCGAGCACGCTGATCGACGAGTGCGATCCGGCCGCGCCGAAGACGGTGCCCTGGAACGGACCGTGGTGGACCGGGTCACTCACCAGGCGCACCGACAGGTAGTCCGGCGCGCCGGACAGGTGCAGCGCCCAGCGCATGCCCAGCGCGCCGATCCAGCTCGCGCCGCCACCGTCGCGCTGGAACGAGCAGCCGTCGATGTTCACCACGTCGGCCTCGACGAAGAAGCCGGCCGAGTACCGGTCGTCGGTGCCGACGCCGGTCGAGTCGGCGGTGCAGCCGGAGAGCGTGGCGGCCCGGCCGGACACCTCGAACCCGCAGCCGTAGGTGTCCTGCGCCTCGCAGCCGACGATGGTCGCCCGCGACGACGCCACCTTGAAGGCGGGCCGGGTTGCGGCCCGGTACCCGTCCCGTACGCCTTGCAGCCCCACATCTTGATGTTGCCGCCGCCGATCAGGTAACCACCCGCGTCGCCGCCCTGCGCCGAGCAGCCGCTGACGAAGCCGTCCGACGACTGGAGGTTGTACGCCCAGCCACCCGCTTTCTCCACCCGGCAGTCGGTCAGCTTGAACTCGCGCTGCCCACCCGGGTACGCGCCGCCGAGGTAGATGCCGTCGGAGGTGGTGTTCGCGACGAACACCCGGCACAGCCAGGGCGCCGGGTCCGGACCGTACTGGGTGGGCTTGGTGGCGATCTGGAGGTTCACCCCGTTGGCCGCCAGGTTCACCGCGTCGAGCCCGATGTCCCGGATGCAGTTCCGGGTGGCGGTGCCGGTCACCATCGCGCCGCCGGTGAAACCGCTGGCCGCCTTCAGCAGCGTCGACAGCGGACCCGCGCCGACCAGGGTCTGCTTGTCCAGCAGCACGATCGGCGCCTTGACGTAGTAGGTGCCGGCCGCCACGAAGACCGCCCCCTGCGGGCCGACCGCGTTCAGGGCCGTGTTGATCGCCCCCTGGGCGCCGGTGGTGGTGTTCACCTCCCACGGTGGCGCCGGAGCCGGCCGGGCCGACCCA
>NZ_JAEVHN010000884.1:0-2148 GCF_016803375.1 Micromonospora sp. 4G55 | reverse complement strand
CCCGGCGCCGCAGCGACCCGCCACGCCGCCGGCCGCCCCGCCCGACGGTGAGGCGACCACCTTCATGCCCCGCCTCCCCGGCTAGGAGGGGGCGGACCCGGCCGCTCCGTTAGGCTCAGGTTCGTTGACGACCTGCTGTCGAGGAGTGAATCCCGGTGTCTGACCTGTCCCAGATCGTGAAGGCGTACGACGTCCGGGGGACGGTGCCGGACCAGTGGGACGAGCGCACCGCCGAGGCGCTCGGAGCTGCCTTCACGCAGGTGCTCAACGACACCGGCGAGCCGGGCGACGCCGTGCTGATCGCGCACGACATGCGGGCCACCGGCCCCGCCCTGGCGAGCGCCTTCGCCACCGGCGTGCGCGCCGAGGGCCGGACGGTGATCGAGCTGGGGCTGGGCTCCACCGACATGCTGTACTACGCCTCGGGCGCGCTGGGCCTGCCGGGCGCGATGTTCACCGCCAGCCACAACCCGGCGCAGTACAACGGCATCAAGATGTGCCGCTCCGGCGCCCGCCCGATCGGGCAGGACAGCGGCCTGGCCGACATCCGGGACCGGGCGCAGGCGCTGCTCGCCGCCGGTGAGCGCCTGGCCGGCGAGCCGCCGGCTCCGGCCCGGCGGCGGGACCTGCTGCCGGACTACGCCGCGCACCTGCGCAAGCTGGTCGACCTGTCGAGCATCCGGCCGCTGAAGGTGGTCGTCGACGCGGGCAACGGGATGGGCGGCTACACGGTGCCCACCGTGCTCGGTGAGGCCGCCCTGCCGGCCCTGCCGCTGGAGATCGTGCCGCTCTACTTCGAGCTGGACGGCACCTTCCCCAACCACGAGGCCAACCCGCTCGACCCGAAGAACCTGGTCGACCTCCAGCGCGCGGTGGTGGCGCACACTGCCGACATCGGGCTCGCCTTCGACGGCGACGCCGACCGCTGCTTCGTCGTCGACGAGCGCGGCGAGCCGGTCTCCCCGTCCGCGATCACCGCCCTGGTGGCGGCCCGGGAGCTGGCCAAGCACCCCGGCTCCACGGTGATCCACAACCTGATCACCTCCCGCGCGGTGCCGGAGATCATCCGCGAGCACGGCGGCCAGCCGGTGGTGGCCCGGGTCGGCCACTCGTTCATCAAGGCCGAGATGGCCCGCACCAACGCCGTCTTCGGCGGCGAGCACTCCGCGCACTACTACTTCCGGGACTTCTGGTTCGCCGACACCGGCATGCTCGCCGCCATGCACACCCTGGCCGCCCTCGGCGAGCAGTCCCAGCCGCTGTCGATCCTGGCCAGCATCTACGAGCGGTACTCCGCCTCCGGTGAGATCAACTCGACGGTGGCCGACCAGGCGGCGAAGGTCGCCGAGGTGCGCGCCGCGTACCCGGAGGCGGAGGTCGACGAGCTGGACGGCCTCACCCTGCGCTTCCCGGACGGGGCCTGGTTCAACCTGCGCCCCTCCAACACCGAGCCGCTGCTGCGGCTCAACGTGGAGGGCCCGACCGAGGAGCGGATGATCTCGCTGCGCGACGAGGTGCTGGAGCGCGTTCGCCGATAAGATCGCCTGCGCCGGTCGGCACCGCCGACCGGCGAGACCGCACACGTGGAAGGAGCCGCACCGTGGCCCTGGACCCGCAGTTGCTCGAGATCCTCGCCTGCCCGGACACACACCACGCCCCGCTGGACTACGACGCGCAGGCGCAGACCCTCACCTGCACCGAGTGCGGTCGCGTCTTCGAGGTACGCGACGACGTGCCGGTGCTGCTGCTGGACGAGGCGCGCGGCGGCCCCGAGGCGCAGCGGTGATGGACGGTTCGGCCGGGGTCAGCGGCCGGCGGGTGGCCGACGAGTCCGTCCTGGACGACCCGGACACCTTCACCGAGCAGGACCCGGGCGGCATGCTCCGCTTCACCGCCTCCGCCGCGCCCAGGTACGCGAGTCGGCGAGCCTGGCCGCCGAGGCCAACCTGTCGCTGCTGGAGGACGACCTTCGCCCCCGCGCGGTCGTCATCGCCGGCATCGGCACCGCCGGGCGTACCGGTGACGTGCTCGCCACGGTCGCCGGGCCGCGCTGCCCGGTGCCGGTCATCGCGCACCGCAGCGCCGGCGTGCCCGGCTGGGTCGGCGCGGCCGACGTGGTGATCGCGGTCAGCGCCTCCGGTCGCAGCC
>NZ_JAEVHN010000883.1:0-2153 GCF_016803375.1 Micromonospora sp. 4G55 | reverse complement strand
GCCACCCCGCACACCGGGTCGATCCCGAGCGCCGGCCCGACGGTGCAGGGCGGCTTCGGCCCGGGACGGGGCGGCTTCCCCGGCGGCCGGATGCCGGCCGGCGCCCAGTTCCCCGGCTTTCCGGGCGGACCGAACGGCCAGTTCCCGGGTGGCCAGCTCCCCGGCGCCCCGGGCGGCAACCAGACCGGCCAGAACGGCGGCACCGGCCAGTTCCCGGGCCTGCCCGGCGGCACCGGACAGACCGGCCAGCCCGGTGGGGCTGCCGGGCCAGGCCGCGGGCGGTGCCGGTCGGGCGTCGGTCGGCGGCGGGATGGGCGGGCTGCTCGACTCCCGCGCGCCGAGCGCCGAACTGAAGGCGCTGCTGGAGCGCGACGCCGAGGACTACACCTGGATGGTGGCCACCGTCGGCTCGAACAACGCCTCCGGCTACCAGCTCGCCACCGGGCGGCCGGTGATGGCGATCGGCGGCTTCAACGGCAGCGACCCGTCCCCGACGTTGGCGCAGTTCCAGGCGTACGTGGCCGACGGCCGGATCCACTGGTTCGTCGGCGGCGGCGGGTTCCGGGCCAACGGGGGCAGCTCCGCCTCGCAGGAGATCGCCGCCTGGGTCGTCGAGACCTTCGAGTCGCAGACCGTCGACGGGGTCACCGTCTACGACCTCAGCAGCGGGCAGGAGGGATGAGGATGACGTACGCCAGCGGCCCCCGGCCGGCCGTCGAGACCCGGGTCGCGGTGCTCGCCGCGGTGCTGGACGTGGTGGTCCCGGTCCACAACGAGGAGGCCGACCTGGGCCCCTGCGTACGGCGGCTGCACGCGCACCTGAGCGCGCACTTGCCGTATCCGTTCCGGATCACCGTGGCGGACAACGCCAGCGTCGACGGGACGCTGGCCGTCGCCGAGGCGCTGGCCGCGGAGCTGCCCGAGGTACGGGTGCGGCACCTGGCCGCCAAGGGCCGCGGGCGAGCGCTGCGCGCCACCTGGTCGGCCTCGGACGCCCCGGTGCTGGCCTACATGGACGTGGACCTCTCCACCGACCTGGCGGCGCTGCTGCCGCTGGTCGCGCCGCTCATCTCCGGCCACTCCGACCTGGCCATCGGCACCCGGCTGGCGCGTACCTCCCGGGTGGTGCGGGGCGCCAAGCGGGAGGTGATCTCCCGGGCGTACAACCTGCTGCTGCGGGGGGCGCTCGCGCGCGGTTCTCCGACGCGCAGTGCGGGTTCAAGGCGATCCGCGCCGACGTGGCCCGGGAGCTGCTGCCGCTGGTGCAGGACACCGGCTGGTTCTTCGACACCGAGCTGCTGGTGCTCGCCCAGCGGGCCGGGCTGCGCATCCACGAGGTGCCGGTGGACTGGGTGGACGACCCGGACAGCCGGGTGGACATCGTCGCCACCGCCCTGGCCGACCTGCGCGGCATCGGCCGGCTGGGCCGGGCGCTGCTGACCGGGGCGCTTCCGGTCGGGCGGCTGCGCGAGCAGCTCGGCCGGGCGCCGCTGACCGCCCCGCCGGCCCAGGTGCCGGTCGGGCTGCCCCGGCAGCTGGCTCGGTTCGCCGCCGTCGGGGTGGCCAGCACGCTGGCGTACCTGCTGCTCTTCGTGGCGTCGCGGCCGGTGCTGGGCGCGCAGTGGGCCAACCTGCTGGCGCTGCTGGTGACGGCGGTCGCCAACACCGCCGCGAACCGGCGGCTCACCTTCGGCGTCGCCGGGCGTCGGCACGCCGGCCGGCACCACCTGCAGGGACTGCTCGCCTTCGGCCTCGGCCTGGCGCTGACCAGCGGGTCCCTCGCGGCCCTGCACGCGGCCACCGCGCCGTCGCGGCCGGTCGAGCTGGCGGTGCTGGTGGCGGCCAACCTGGCCGCGACCGCCCTGCGTTTCCTGCTGCTGCGCCTGGCCATGCACCACCGCCGGCCCGCGCCCGGGGTCAGGGGTTGAGGGCGGCGGCGAGGACCTCGACGAGGCGGCGCGCGTACCGCCCGTCGGGGTCCCCGTCGGCGTCGAGGTCGGCGACGCTCATCCCGAGCAGGCGTCCGGAGTGCACCAGCGGCGTGAGCAGCGCGAGCAGGTCGGCCCAGTCCGGGCCGTCGGGCTCGGGGTACGTCACGGCCGGCAGGACCGCGGGTCGAGCACGTCGACGTCGAGGTGCAGCCAGGCCGGCCC
>NZ_JAEVHN010000882.1:0-2155 GCF_016803375.1 Micromonospora sp. 4G55 | reverse complement strand
GGCCCGTCCGCCCGGCGAGCGGGCCGAGGCGTACGACAGCCAGAGCCACTGCCGGGCACGGGTGATCCCGACGTAGAGCAGCCGGCGCTCCTCCTCGACCTGCTCCGGGGTACGGGCGTACGTGGTGGGCAGGGTGCCGTCGGAGAGCCCGACCAGGAAGACCGCGTCCCACTCCAGCCCCTTGGCCGAGTGCAGCGACGCCAGCGTCACCCCGTCGACGGTCGGCACGTGCTGCTGGGTGGCCCGGCGGGCCAGCTCCTCGTTGAAGTCGCTCAGGGTCACCGGCCGCTCCACCGCGGCGGCCTCGCCGATCGGCAGCACCTCCGGCGTCGCCGCGTACTCCTCGGCGAGCTGGACCAGCGCGGCCAGCGCCTCCCACCGTTCCCGCGCGGCGCCGCCGGCCGGGGGCGCGTCGGGTGCCCAGCCCACCGCGGCGAGCGCCTCGACTACGGCGGTCGGCAGCGGGGTCTCCCCCGGGATCGAGCGGGTGGCGGCCCGCAGCGCGACCATCGCCTGGCGCACCTCGACCCGCTCGAAGAACCGCTCCGCCCCCTGCACCACGTACGGCACGCCGGCCTCGGTCAGCGCCTTCTCGTACGCCTCGGACTGCGCGTTGGTCCGGAACAGCACGGCGATCTCCTTCGCCGGGGTGCCCCCGTCGACCAGGGTCCGGCAGCGGGCGGCGACGGCGTTCGCCTCGGCCGGCTCGTCCGTGAAGATCCGCAGCTCCGGCTCGGGGCCCGGTGGGCGCTGCCCGTGCAGCTCCAGCCGCAGCCGCGCCTCGGCGCCCCGGGCCTGCGAGATCACCGCGTTGGCCAGCCCGACCACCTGCGGGGTGGAGCGGTAGTCACGGACCAGCCGGACCACCGTCGCGCCCCGATGTCGGCGCGGGAAGTCGACCAGGTACGACGAGGTGGCCCCGGTGAACGAGTAGATCGTCTGGCTGGCGTCGCCCACCACGGTCAGGTCGTCCCGGCCGCCGAGCCAGGCGTCCAGCAGCCGCTGCTGCAACGGGTTGACGTCCTGGTACTCGTCGACGACGAAGTGCCGGTACTGGCCGCGCACCTGCTCGGCGACATCCCGGTGCTCCTCGATCCCCCAGACCGCGGCGCGCAGCATGTCCTCGAAGTCGATCACACCGTTGGCGCGCTTGAGCCGCTCGTACGCGGCGAAGACCTCGGCCACCTTCGCCGGCTCGTGCGGCGTCTCGCGCAGCGCCTTGGCCGCGGCGACCACGTACTCACCCGGCTCGACCAGCGACGACTTGGCCCACTCGATCTCGCCGGCGAGGTCGCGCGCGGCGGCCCGGTCGGCGCGCAGGCCGACCTTGGCGGCGGCCAGGGTGACCACCCGCACCTTGCTGTCCAGCAGCTCGGGCATGGCGCGCCCCGCCAGCAGCCGGGGCGCGAAGTAGCGCACCTGGCGCAGCGCGGCGGCGTGGAAGGTCCGCGCCTGGACACCGGACACCCCCGAGCACGGTGAGCCGGGCCCGCATCTCGGCGGCGGCCCGGGCGGTGAAGGTGACCGCCAGCACGTGCCGGGGGGAGATCTCGCCGGTGAGCGCACGATGGGCGATCCGGGAGGTCACCGCGCGGGTCTTGCCGGTGCCCGCGCCGGCCAGGATGCAGACCGGGCCGGCCGGGGCGGTCACCGCCGCGCGCTGCTCCGGGTCGAGCCCGGCGAGCACGACTTCCGCCGCTGAGTGAACCCCCACAGCGAGGAATCATCTCAGCTCCCGCCGATGTTGCAGCGGTTAGCCTGACCTGAACAACAGGCCGGGCGACGCGATCACTTGGAGGACCTGACCATGTTGACGATGTATTCCACCCCGTGGTGCGGCTACTGCCACCGGCTCAAGTCGCAGCTGGACCGGGAGGGCATCGGGTACGAGGTGGTCGACATCGAGCAGGACTCGAAGGCGGCCCAGTTCGTGATGAGCGTCAACGGCGGCAACCAGACGGTCCCCACGCTCCGCTTCGCCGACGGCAGCGCCCTGACCAACCCCTCCATCACCCAGGTCAAGCAGCACCTGGCCAGCCTCGCCGGCTGATCCCACAGCATTCAGGAAAAGTGGTCGTTCCCCCCGGAACGGCCACTTTTTCCGTGTCCGGTGCGGGCACTCAGAGGCGGGTGGCGTCGGGGGTGAGGTGTTCGG
>NZ_JAEVHN010000881.1:0-2156 GCF_016803375.1 Micromonospora sp. 4G55 | reverse complement strand
CGCCGGCGCAGAAGATGCCGGCGACACCTGCTCGGTCGACTTCCGCCGCGGCGATCGCTTCCACCGTCAGCTCAGCGACCCGGTCCAGCGCGGGCCGCGACGACCGGCCGCGCGACGACCGGCGTGGCTTCGGCGGCCGGCCGCCGGCGCGTACCCACTGATCCGTCCGACCACCCGGAACGCCGTCGCGGAGCTCGCGCTCCGCGGCGGCGTTTCCGCATGCGCTGCCGGTGTCGGCCGGCTGGCGTAACGTCCGAATCATGCCGAGGTCACTCTTCTGGAGCCGGACGGACATCGCCGGTGCCGAGCACTCCGTCCTCGACGACGGCCCCGGGTTCGTCGCGCACGGCACCCAGGTCGCCGTGGACCCGATTCCCTGGACGTGCCGCTACCAGCTGACCGCCGGGGCCGACGGGGCCACCAGGTCGCTGGAGGTGACGGCCGAGGGGGCGGGCTGGTCGCGACGGGTGAAGCTGGAGCGCGGCGCGAACGGCTGGCGGGTGACGACCGCCGAGCAGGGCGACCTCGACGCGGCGCTGCGGGCCGCCGGGCAGCCACCGGCCGGGCTGCCGGGCGCCGACGACCCGGACCGGCTGTACGACGCCCTCGACGTCGACCTGAGCGGGTCGCCGCTCTTCAACGCCCTGCCGGTCCGGCGGCTGGGCCTGACCGGGGCGACGCCGGACCTCCCGCACACGGTCACCGTGGCGTGGGTGCTGGTGCCGAGCCTGGAGGTGGTCCGCGCCGAGCAGGTCTACACCCCGCTCGGGCCGGGGCGGGTCCGGTTCGCCAGCGACGGCTTCCGGGCCGACCTGACCCTCGACGCCGACGGCCTGGTGCTGCACTACCCCGGGCTGGCCGAGCGGGTCGACGCCCGCTGAGCCGGCCGGGTCAGGCCGGCCAGGCGCCGCTGTCGAGGAACCGTTCGATCGTGGCCAGGTGCGGGGCCAGGTCCAGCCCCTGCGCGGCCACCCAGTCGTCGTCGTAGTAGGTGGGGGCGTACCGGTCGCCGGCGTCGCAGATCAGGGTGACCACGGAGCCGGTCCGCCCGGCGGCGAGCATCTCGGCGATCAGCCCGAAGGCGCCCCACAGGTTGGTGCCGGTGGAGCCGCCGACCCGGCGGCCGAGCACGGCCGAGCCGGCGCGCATGGCGGCCAGCGAGGCGGCGTCCGGGACCTGGGTCATCCGGTCCACCACCGAGGGCAGGAAGGACGCCTCGACGGTCGGCCGGCCGATCCCCTCGATCCGCGAGCCACGACCGGTGCGCACCGACCAGTCGGCGGCCTGCCAGGCCGGGTAGAACGCCGAGTTCTCCGGGTCGACCACGCAGAGCTTGGTGGGCAGCCGCCGGTAGCGGGCGTACCGGCCGATGGTGGCGCTGGTGCCGCCGGTGCCGGCGCCCACCACGACCCAGGCCGGGATCGGGTGCCGCTCCAGCGAGAGCTGCGCGTAGATCGACTCGGCGATGTTGTTGTTGCCCCGCCAGTCGGTGGCCCGCTCGGCGTAGGTGAACTGGTCCATGAAGTGCCCGCCGCTGTCCTCGGCCAGCCAACGCGCCTCGATCACCACCTTGGCCGGGTCCTCGACCAGGTGGCAGCGCCCGCCGTGGAACTCGATCTGGGCGATCTTCTCGGGTGAGGTGGAGGCGGGCATCACCGCCACGAACGGCAGCTCCAGCATCCGGGCGAAGTACGCCTCGGAGACCGCCGTGGAGCCGGAGGACGCCTCGATGATGGTGGTCTCCGGGCCGATCCAGCCGTTGCAGAGCCCGTAGAGGAAGAGCGAGCGGGCCAGCCGGTGCTTGAGCGAGCCGGTGGGGTGGACCGACTCGTCCTTGAGATAGAGGTCGATCCCCCAGGCCCGGGGCAGCGGGAAGGGCAGCAGGTGGGTGTCGGCGGAGCGGTTGGCGTCCGCCTCGACCGTGGCGATCGCCTCGGTCACCCAGGTCCGGCTGGCCTCGTCGCACCGGTCGAGATGAGTCACGACGGCAACGTTACAAGTGAGCTCAGTTCCGGTCCGGCCCGACCCGGTGCCGCTGCCGGCGCTGCCCGGCCCGCCCGGCGGCCCGGACCACCGGGGTCAGCGCGAGCGCCAGCGCGGTAGCGCGTCCAGCAGCCGTACCTGCGCGCCGCGCCAGCGCGGCAGGCTGACCACCG
>NZ_JAEVHN010000880.1:0-2164 GCF_016803375.1 Micromonospora sp. 4G55 | reverse complement strand
GTGCTGCGGCGGTGGGGGCCGTCGGGTTGTCCTGGTCAGGGCGTCGGTGCGGTGGCGTCGTCGGGCCGGGAGGGCGGCGGGGCTGTCGTCGCGGCAGGTGGTGAGCAGGGGGATGTCGGTGTGGAGGAGGGACTGGCAGGTGTGTCGAAGGGCTGCGGTGGCCTTGTCGTGTTGGGCGAGGGCGGTGGTGAGGGTGTCGGCGATCTGGTCGAGGCGCTCGCGTAGGGACGGGACGGTGTCGGCGCCCGCGCTGGTGTGGACCTCGCTGAGCAGGTTCGCGGCGTCGGTTAGGGCGGTGATTTGCGCGTGGGTGGCGGCGATGGTGCCGGCCTGTGACAGCAGCGCGCACACCTGCTCAGGGTGGTGCGCGCAGGCCTCGCCGAGCTTCTGTAGGGCGAGGGCGTAGCCCTGCTGCTGCAGCAGTTGGCGCAACACCTCGAAATGAGGTTCAGCCATGGTGTTCTCCAAGGGGGGTCAGGGCGTGTGCGAGTCGAGATCGGGCCACCCGTCGAGCACGGACGGGGGCAGACCGGCGCGCAGGGCTTGGTCGATGAGCTGCGCGAGGCTGTAGGTGGGGTCGGCGGTCAGGGCCCGGTCGAGGGCGACGGAGGCGAGTGCGCCTTCCCCGCGGCGCCAGGCGGCGAAGGCGAGCAGGGTGGCGGGCGGGGCGGCGAGCGGCGGGTGGACTCGTCGGGTGACGTCGGCCCACAGGGCGGTGTGCCAGGGCAGCGAGTCGGTGGCCTGCCAGGCAGCGTCGCGGACGGCGAGGATGGGTAGCAGGACGGTGAGCCAGGCCAGTTCGTCGTCGGTGAGGACCTGTTCGTCGGCGTAGCGGGCGAACGCGGCGCGGACCGCGTCTTCGCCTGCGCGGATCACCCGGTCGGGGCCTTGGCTGGTGGTGATGGCGCGGCGGCGGGCGCGGGCTCGTGCGGTGGCGCGGGTGATTGTGGCGCGGGTGAGCCCGGTGGCGGGGGCGATGCTGGCGACGAGGGCAGCCCGGTCGGGCAGGGCGTGGCAGCCGGCGACGATGGCGTGCATGGTCACGTCGCTGCGGTGCGGGTCGAAGGGCATCCCGTCGGCGGGGCAGCAGGCGGGGTCCTGACAGAGGTAGGAGAAGTAGCGGCCGTCGGTGACCCGCAGGGCGTCGAGCACGTCGAGGCCGGCGGCGGTCAGCCGCGGAGTGAACGTGTCCATGACCGGGGTGACGGCGGCGGCGGGCCCGTAGCCGATCGTGATGGCGCGGGTGGCTGCCGCGTTGTCCAGCAGGCGGAGCTGCGACGGCTCGATCTGCTCGGCCCACTCGGTGACGTCGCCGGGTGCGGGCAGGTCGGCGCGGCTGGCGACGACGACCCGGGGGCCGGCGATGCCGACGAGCACGAGGCTGTCGGTGGGGTGGAAGCCGAGCAGGTACGGCACGGCGGTGAGCAGGTCGGCGGGTGAGGCGAGCGACATGCGATTGTTCGAGTGGCTCACGGTTGTCTCCTGAGGTGTCGATGTGAGTCCCGGGCACGCCGAGCGGCCGTGCCCGGGCGCGCTGGTGCGCGGCGGGCCGGGCAAGCGGCCAGTGGCGAATCAAGGAATGGGCTCCGACGTGTGCCGTTCACCGCGTGCCCGTGCACCGGCGGTGGGTGTGGGACGGCGCCCGTCGGTGCGGCAAGCGGGCCGGTGTTGTCAGGCGCGTTCGAGGGCGGTGACGGCGGCGTCGGCGATGTGGTCGATGGCCTGCACGGGGTCGGTGACCAGGACGGTGGTGGTGTCGGTGAAGGTGTGGCCGGGCAGGTCGGCCGGGCGCAGCCACAGGACGGCGCAGCCGGCGCGGTGCAGGGTGCTGACGAGTCGTTGTGCTGCCGGGATGTCGTCGAGGTCGCCGTCGGAGATGACCGCGAGCATCCGCAGCCTGCCGGGCTGGCGCAGCTGCAGCAGCTCGTCGGCGAGTTTCACGGCGTCGCCGAAGGTGCTGCTGGCGCCGGACGTGTGCATGTCCTGCGGGTGGGTGGGGCGTTGCCGGGGGCCGATGAGCAGGGTGACGTCGCTGCCGAAGGCGATGGTGGCGGTGACGGCGTCGCCGCTGCGGGCGGCGTGGGCGAGGATCCATCCCGCCGATGACAGGGGCGCGGCGTAGGGGTGCATCGAGTACGAGACGGTCGACGATGACGGCCAGGTG
>NZ_JAEVHN010000879.1:0-2175 GCF_016803375.1 Micromonospora sp. 4G55 | reverse complement strand
TGGCCACTTTCTTCATCTGTAGAAACTCTAAAACTTGGATCTTCTTGTGCTAATTTATTTAAAGCAATAGACATTTTTTCTTGATCTGCTTTAGTTTTTGGCTCAACTGCAACAGAAATAACTGGATCTGGAAAATCCATTCTTTCAAGGATTACCTTATCTTTTTCACTTGCAAGAGTATCCCCTGTTAAAGTATCTTTAAGTCCTACAACAGCACCAATTTCGCCTGCGTAAAGCACTTTAATCTCTTCTCTTTTGTTAGAGTGCATTTTTAACAAACGACCAATTCTTTCTTTTTTATCTTTAGTTGAGTTATATGCATAAGAACCGCTTTCTAAACAACCGCGATAAACACGCACGAAAGTAAGTTGTCCTACAAATGGATCTGTCATGATTTTAAATGCAAGTCCTGCAAACTCGCCATCATCAGTTGATTTTACAGAAACTTCTGTGCCATCTTCATATTCACCCTTGATATTTGGCACTTCATCAGGAGCTGGCAAATAAGCCACAACAGCATCAAGTAAAGGTTGAACCCCTTTATTTTTAAACGCTGTACCGCAAAGCATAGGAACGATAGAAAGACTTAAACATCCTGCTTTAATCCCTGTTTTAATCTCTTCAAGGCTTAATTCTTCTCCGCCTAAATATTTTTCCATCAACTCATCTGAAGTTTCAGAAACTGCTTCTATCATTTTTGTGCGATATTCTTCTGCCTTTTCTTTAAGTTCAGCTGGAATTTCTTTTTCTACATAATCCGTTGGCTTAGTATCATCTTCCCAAACTAAAGCTTTCATAGTTACAAGATCGATTACGCCTTTAAAATTATCCTCAGCACCGATTGGAATTTGAAGTGGAACTGGATTAGCTTTTAAACGGTTGCGAATTTGATCTTCTACATTATAAAAATTTGCACCGATTCTATCCATTTTATTTACAAATACTATTCTTGGAACACCGTATTTATTTGCTTGTCTCCAAACTGTTTCACTTTGAGGCTGCACCCCACCCACTGAACAAAATACCGCAACAGCACCATCAAGAACACGCATAGATCTTTCAACTTCAATTGTAAAATCCACGTGGCCTGGAGTGTCAATAAGATGATTTGATGATCTTTCCAAAAACAAGTTGTAGCCGCAGAAGTGATAGTAATCCCGCGCTCTTTCTCTTGTTCCATCCAGTCCATAGTTGCAGCACCATCATGAACTTCACCGATTTTATGACTCATACCTGTAAAGAAAAGAATTCTTTCAGATGTAGTCGTTTTACCCGCATCAATGTGAGCAGCAATACCGATATTTCTAACTTTTTTTAAAGGAGTACTTCTTGACATACACACTCCTTCTTACCAACGATAGTGAGCAAATGCTTTATTTGCTTCAGCCATTTTATAAGTATCTTCTTTCTTCTTAAATGAAGCACCTTTGCTATTTGCTGCATCTAAAAGCTCAGCTGCAAGTTTATCAATCATAGTTCTTTCGCTTCTTTTTCTTGCAAAAGAAATAATCCAACGAATCGCCAAAGCTTGTTGTCTAGCAGGGCGAACTTCTACTGGAACTTGATAGGTTGCACCACCTACACGACGAGATTTCACTTCTAATAAAGGCTTAATATTTTCAATCGCATCATTAAAAATATCAATACCTTTTTTCTACGCCACCTTTTTTATCAATAGCCTCCAAAGCACCATACATAATTGTTGTAGCTGTGCTTTTTTTACCATCATACATTAAAGAATTAATAAATTTTGTGATTACTTTATTACCATAAATCGGATCAGGCAAGACTTCTCTTACCGGAGCTTTTCTTCTTCTCATTATTTTTCCTTCAAATTTTAAATTTTACTCAAACAAAATCAAATCTAACGGATTTGTCTGTATGAATGATTATTTTGCAGCGCCTGCTTTAGGGCGTTTAGCACCATATTTAGAACGAGAAACTGTTCTTTTTGCAACACCTGCTGTATCAAGAGCACCACGAACGATGTGATATTTAACCCCTGGTAAGTCTTTTACCCTACCACCACGCACTAAAACAATGCTGTGTTCTTGCAAGTTATGACCTTCACCGCCGATATAGCTGATCACTTCAAAGCCACTAGTAAGTCTTACTTTGGCAACTTTTCTTAACGCTGAGTTTGGTTTTTTAGGTGTTGTAGTATTAAACCCTAGT
>NZ_JAEVHN010000878.1:0-2176 GCF_016803375.1 Micromonospora sp. 4G55 | reverse complement strand
TCCACCGCCGCCCGGGCCACCCCGACGTAGACGGCGGCGTAGCTGGCCACCAGCCAGTGCGGCATCAGCTGGGCCACCACCAGCGCCCGCCCCTCCACCCCACCGAGCAGCCGGTCGGCCGGGACGGTCACGTCCAGGTGCAGGTCGTGCGAGGAGGTGGCCCGCATGCCGAGCGAGTCCCAGGTCTGCTCCACGGTCAGCCCCTCGCCGGCCGGCACCAGGAACTGGGAGACCACGGACTGGTCGGCGGCGCTGCGCGCGGCCACCAGGTAGCCGTCCGGGTACCCCGCACCGGAGCAGAAGGTCTTGCTGCCCTTGAGGTGCCAGCCGCCGTCGACCGGTTCGTAGACCGTGCTGAGCTGGGACAGCCGCGCGCCGGCGCCGCGTTCGCTCATCGCGACCGCGTACCAGGAGCCCTCGGCCGCCGCGCGGAGCAGGCGGTCCCGGGCGGTCAGCGCCGCGTCGGGTACGCCCAGCGCCTCGGCCAGCTCCTCGGTGACCGCGCCCAACGCGCCGGTGACCGAGGCGTGCATGTTGAACACCAGCGCCGTCGCGCCGTTGCCCCGGGCCAGCTCGGTGGCGACGGCCGCGTACTCGGCGAAGGTGGCGCCCGCGCCACCCAGCTCGCGCGGCACCATCAGCCCGAAGAGCCCGGCCTCGCGCAGGTCGGCGAAGTCGTCCACGGGGAACGAGCCGTCCCGGTCGTGCCGCGCCGCCCGCGCGGCGAACCGTGGCGCCAACCGGCGGGCCGCCTCCAGCGCGTTCACCGTCATGTCGCCCCCTCCTGCGTCCCTGTACCCCCCGCGCGGTCCGGTTACCCGTGCCGCACCCCGTGTCCCTGGTAGAGCACGGCGACCGACCGGGTCGGCTTGATCCGCGGCTGTCGCCCGTCGACCGTCGGGGAGGGACGGCCGCAGGCCCGCCGGACGAGCCAGGCCAGCGTCCCGCGCAGGCTCGGCCGGATGCCCCGGATCCGCAGGTGGACGCCGTGCCGCGCGCACTCGGTCACCAGCTCGCGAGCGTCCACGAACAACCGTGGATCGTGGATCCCCCGGGGCACCGTCGGCAGCCGTTCCCCGATGCGTACCGCCACCAGCCGGGCCAGCGCGGTGTCGTTGAGGGTGTCCAGCACCAGCAGGCCGCCGGGACGCAGCAGGCGGCACGCCTCGGCCACCACCCGCCGCCAGTCCGGTACGTGCTCCAGCAACTCGCCGGCGGCCACCACGTCGGCACAGCCGTCGACCAGCGGCACCGCCGTGGCGTCGCCGTTGACCACCGTCACCCCGTGCGCGGCGGCCTGCGCCAGCGCCGACCGGGTCAGGTCGACCCCGACGTGCCGGTAGCCCTTGCCGGCCAGGTGCGGGGGCGAGCAGCCCGGCGCCGCAGCCCAGGTCGACCAGCAGGGCGTCGGGCCGGGTGGCGGGCGGCACCAGGGCGGCCCGGGACCGGGCCAGCCAGTGCAGCATGGCGAACGCGCCGTCCGGTCGCCACCACTCGCCGGCCAGGTCGTCGTACTGGCGGGGGTCGTTGGGAGGTAGGACGCGCGGCGGAGTGGACACGGGACCGTTCCGCATGGACCGAGCGTGGCACGACTCCCCGGTAACGACCAGACTTCCCTTATGTCGTCGACGGTGTTAGGGCTGGTCAGGGCGAGCCATCCGGAGCCGTCCGCGGCGGTCACCGCGGTCTCCGGTCTGCTCGCGTGGGGGGCCGGGCACACCCCGACCGGCGTCGCCGCGGTCACCGCGACGGTGCTGGCCAGCCAACTCGCCGTCGGCTGGACCAACGACGCGCTGGACGCCGGGCGGGACGCCGCGGTGGGGCGTACCGACAAGCCGGTCGCCGCGGGCGCGGTGAGCCGGCGCACGGTGGCGGTGGGCGCGGCGCTCGCGGCCCTGGCTACCCCGCTGCTGGCGCTGGCCACCACCCCGACCGCCGCGCTCTGGGTCACGATCGCCCTGGTCTCGGCGCTGCTCTACGACTGGCCGCTGAAGTCCAGCCCGGTCTCCGTGCTGCCGTACGCGATCTCCTTCGGGGCGCTGCCCGCCTTCGTGGTGCTGGCCCTGCCCGGCGCGCCCGCGCCACCGGCGTGGCTGGTCGCCGCCGGGGCCTGCCTCGGCGCGGGGGCCCACTTCGCCAACGTCCTGCCGGACTTCGCCGACGACGCGCGCACCGG
>NZ_JAEVHN010000877.1:0-2177 GCF_016803375.1 Micromonospora sp. 4G55 | reverse complement strand
GCCTGGTCGATCGTGCACGGGTTCGCCACCCTCTGGCTGGCCGGCGCCCTGCCGCCCGAGGCCGGCCGGGACCCCGAGCAGAGCGCCCGCGCGGTCATCCGCCGCCTCTTCGAGTGACCGCGGCCAGCCGCCCGCGATGATCCATCCGTTGCGGCGCGTCGCGGTGTCCCGTCACCCGGACACCGCGACTCGCCGCGACGGCGGGGTGGGCCAGGCCGATGCGGCCGAGGTCAACCGCCCGCGTCGGGCGGGGTGGTCACCAGCTGGTGGGCAGCGGCATGCCCTCGGTGTAGCCGGCCGTGCTCTGCACGCCCACCAGCGCGCGCTCGTGGAACTCGTCCAGGTTGCGGCGCCGCGTAGGTGAAGGCGCTGCGTACCCCGGCGATGATCTCGTCGATCAGGTCCTCGACGCCAGGCCGGGTCGGGTCCAGGTACATCCGGGCCGAGGAGATGCCCTCCTCGAAGACCGCCTTGCGGGCCCGGTCGAAGGCGCTGTCCTCGGCGGTACGCGCGCTCACCGCCCGGGCCGAGGCCATGCCGAAGCTCTCCTTGTAACGCCGGCCGTCCGGCTCGGTGTAGAGGTCGCCGGGGGACTCGTAGGTGCCGGCGAACCACGACCCGATCATCACGTTGGACGCCCCGGCGGCGAGCGCCAGCGCCACGTCCCGGGGGTGCCGCACGCCGCCGTCCGCCCAGACGTGCCGGCCCAGCGCCCGGGCCGCCGCCGCGCAGTCGAGCACCGCGGAGAACTGCGGCCGGCCCACGCCGGTCATCATCCGGGTGGTGCACATGGCACCCGGGCCGACGCCGACCTTAACGATGTCGGCTCCCGCCTCCACCAGGTCGCGTACGCCCTCGGCGGTGACCACGTTGCCCGCCGCCACCGGCACCGCGGGGTCGAGCTTGCGGACCGCCCGCAGCGCGGAGATCATCCGCTCCTGGTGGCCGTGCGCGGTGTCCACCACCAGGGTGTCCACCCCGGCGCCAGCAGCGCCTCGGCCTTGCCGGTCACGTCGCCGTTGATGCCGACGGCGGCGGCGATGCGCAGCCGGCCCCGGTCGTCCACGGCCGGCCGGTAGAGGGTGGCGCGCAGCGCGCCCTGCCGGGTCAGCACGCCGATCAGCCGGCCGTCGGCGTCCACCACCGGGGCCAGCCGGCGCCGTCCGGCCGACAGCCGGTCGAAGCCGGTACGCGGGTCGGCGTCCGCCGGCACGGTGTGCAGCTCGGTCGACATCACGTGCCGCAGCTGGGCGAAGCGGTCCACGCCGACGGTGTCCGCCTCGGTGACCACGCCGAGCGGGCGGCCCCCCTCGTCGACCACGATCACCGCGCCGTGCGACCGCTTCGGCAGCAGGTGGATGGCGTCACCGACGGTGTCGGTCGGGCCGAGCGTGATGGGCGTGTCGTGCACCAGGTGCCGCTGCTTGACCCAGGCGACGACGTTGGCCACCACCTCGATCGGGATGTCCTGCGGGATGACCGCGATCGCGCCGCGCCGGGCGACGGTCTCCGCCATCCGGCGGCCGGAGACCGCCGTCATGTTGGAGACCACCAGCGGGATGGTGGTGCCCGTGCCGTCGCCGGTGGCCAGGTCGACGTCGAGTCGCGAGCCCACCTCGGAGCGGGCCGGCGCCATGAAGACGTCGTTGTAGGTCAGGTCGTGCGCGGGGACCGCGCCATGAAGGAACCGCACCCGGCCATCATTCCTGCTCGCGGCCCGGTCCGCCGCCGCTGGTGTCCCAAACCACCCCCGCCAGGCCGCGGCCCCCACCCCCGCCGAGGTGCGCTTACAGAGAAAGAGTGGCTTCCCGGGTGGGAATAGCCACTCTTTCTCTGTAAGTGGGGGGTCGGTCTGTGGGGGACGGTCAGGCGATGGTGCAGATCGCCGCGCCGGCGGTGATCACCGCACCGACCTCGGCCGACAGTCCGCTGACCGTACCGGCCTTGTGGGCGTGCAGCGGCTGCTCCATCTTCATCGCCTCCAGCACGACCACCAGGTCGCCCTCGGCGACGGCGTCCCCGTCCGCCACGGCGATCTTGACGATGGTGCCCTGCATCGGCGAGGTGAGCGCGTCGCCGCTGACCGCCGCGCCGGCCTTGGCCCGATCGTCGCGCAGGTCGCCGTGCCGGTACGCGACGACGACGACGTGGAGACGCTCACCGAGCGCATCAAGGAG
>NZ_JAEVHN010000876.1:0-2183 GCF_016803375.1 Micromonospora sp. 4G55 | reverse complement strand
TCGGCGGCGAGCAGCTCGCGTTGCAGATCCACGAGTCGGTCGGCCACGCCATCGAGCTGGACCGCATCCTCGGCTGGGAGGCCGCCTTCGCCGGCACGTCCTGGTTGGACCTGGCCCAGCTCGGCTCGCTGCGCTACGGCTCCGAGCTGATGAACGTCACCATCGACCCGACCATCCCGGGCGCGCTGGGCAGCTTCGGCTTCGACGACGAGGGCTCTCCGGCGGTCCGCCGGGACGCGGTCCGCGAGGGTCGCTGGGTGGGCGTGCTCGCCGGTCGGGACTCGGCCGCCGTCGCCGGTCTGGACTACGGCGGCAGCGTACGGGCCGACGGCTGGGCCCGGCTGCCGATGGTGCGGATGACCAACGTGGGCCTGGAGCCCGGCCCACACACGCTCGACGAGATCATCGCCGCCACCGACGACGGCGTGCTGATGGACGTCAACCGCTCCTGGTCGATCGACGACAAGCGGCTCAACTTCCAGTTCGGCTGCGAGATCGGCTGGGAGGTGAAGAACGGCCGGCGCGGGCGGATGCTGCGCAACCCCACCTACACCGGCATCGGCCCGCTCTTCTGGCGCTCGATGGACATGCTCTCCTCCGAGACCGTCGCCTGGGGCACGCCCAACTGCGGGAAGGGCCAGCCCGGCCAGGTCGGCCAGCGCCACCTCGCGGCGGCCGGGCCAGCGGCGAGGCCCGGGGGCAGCAGCACCCCCCACCGGTACGGTCACCGGCGGGCCGAAACGCAACCCGGCCGGCTCCTCCGGATACTGCAGCAGCCCGGCGTCCAGCCGCCGCTCGGCGAGCATCCGCACCTGCTCGGCGCTGGTCAGCTCGTGCAGGTCGACGTCGAGCCCCGGCGCCGCGGCGGCCAACCGGTCCAACAGGGCGCGCAGCGTCACCGCCGGCGTCTCCGGCGGCACCCCGGCCCGGAACACGCCCAGCGCGCCGGCGCGGACCTGGCGCATCAGGTGGCGTACCCGAAGCTCGCCGGCCAGCAGCTCCTCGGCCTCGCCGAGCAGCAGTTGGCCGGCGGTGGTCAGCCGCACCTGCCGCCGGGACCGGTCGAACAGTTCCACCGCCAGCTCGCGTTCCAGGCGCTGGATCGACTGGCTCAGCGGCGGCTGCGCCATGCCCAGCGCCTCGGCCGCCCGGCCGAAGTGCAGCTCGCGGGCGACCACCACGAAGTGCCGCAGGTGGCGGAGCAGGTCCACGCCCGGACCCTACGGCAGCCACCGGTTACCGTGCCGGGGTGGCAGCGGAGCAGCGCGTCGAGGAGATCTTCGCCCGGGCCGGCATCACCGGCAGCCTGCACGTCGTACCCGTGGACGGTCCGGCCGGGCGGGAGGTCGCCGTGCGGGCGGACGAGCTGACCCCGATCGCCTCCGTGTTCAAGATCCTGCTGGTGCTGGAGTTCGCCCGGCAGGTCGCCGCCGGGCAGCTCGACGCGAGCGAGCGGGTGCTGGTCCGGGCCGGCGACCGGCTCGGCGGGTGGGGTGTGGCGGGCTGCGCCGACGACGTCGAGGTGTCCCTGCGCGACCTGGCGTACTTCGCCATGTCGGTCAGCGACAACACCGCCGCCGACCTGCTGCTGCGCCGGGTCGGCGCGGACGTGCTGCCGATGCTCGCCGCCGAGCTGGACCTGCCGCGTACCCGGATCCTCGGTGGACCGAGGCAGCTGGTGGAGCTGATGCTCGCGGACGTGGGCGCCCGCACCGAGGCGGACTTCGCCCGGATCTTCCCGACCCTGCCCGAGGAGCGGGTCCGGGCGATGCGGGTCTTCGACCCGGCGCACACCACGTCGAGCACGGCCCGGGAGATCACCCGGCTGCTCGGCCTGATCTGGCGGGACGAGGCGGGCCCCGCCGCGGCCTGCGCCACCGTCCGGGAGCTGATGTCGCGGCAGCTCTTCTGGACCCGGCTGGCCTCCGGCTTCCCGGCGGGGGTACGCGTCGCCGCGAAGACCGGCACCCTGCCCGGGCTGCACCTGGAGGCGGGGGTGGCCGAGTACCCGGACGGCAGCCGGTACGCGATGGCGGTCTTCGCCCGCACGGACCGCCTCGCCACCCGCCGGATCGACGTCGACCTGGCCATGGGGGAGGCCGCCCGGACGGCGGTGGAGGCCTTGCGGGCGGCCTGACTTTTCCGCACACCGAACCGGCATCCCGGCGGCGGTGAGCTGGACC
>NZ_JAEVHN010000875.1:0-2183 GCF_016803375.1 Micromonospora sp. 4G55 | reverse complement strand
CCGGTCGCCGGGGTGTACGTGCTGACCGAGGTGGTGCACACCATCGACGCCAACGGCCACCTGACCCGGTTCAGCACCGCCCCCGCCGCCCGCCCCCGGCACCCGCCCCGGTTGCCGGCGCGGTGGTCACCCTCGGCACGGTCACCGACGTCGACGACCCGGACCGGCTCGGCCGGGTCCGGCTCACCCTCCCCGCCTACGGGGACCTGGACGCCGGCTGGCTGGCCGTGCTCTGCCCCGGCGCCGGGACCGGCAAGGGGATCGTGGCGCTGCCCGACCCGGACGACACCGTGCTGGTGGCGCTGCCCGGGGGCGAGCCGGCCGCCGGGATCGTCCTCGGCTCGCTCTTCGGCGCCGTCGAGCCGTACGACGCGGGCATCGCCGACGGACGGTCCGGCCGGTGGTCGGTGCGTACCGGCAGTGGCCAGACGATCGTGGTGGACGACGCGGCGCGCAGCCTGAAGCTCGCCACCGACGCCGGCAGCTTCCTGGAGCTGACGCCGGAGCTGACCACCCTGCACGCCGCCACCGATCTGGTGCTCTCCGCGCCGGGCCGGGCGATGGTGGTACGCGCCCGCAGCGTCGACTTCCTGCACGCCGATGCGACCGAGGACGCGCCGACCGCGCGGGAGCGGGCCGCCGCCCTCGCCCGGCAGAGCTCAGGAGGCGGCTGATGCGCTGGATCCACCTGCAATCCGTGATCACCTGCGACCACGACGGGCGGGTGACCAACCGGGCGTCGCAGCGCTGGGTGACCGTCACCGGCGTACCGGTGCTGGTCGACGACGACCCGCAGGGGCGGGACATCGTGGCCTGCCCGAACTACGGGCCGACGGTGAAGCCCTGCACGAAGACGCTGCCGGTGCGGGTCGGCTACAGCGACTGGCTGCGCGTCGACGGGCACCGGATCGTCCTGTCGCACCTGGACGGGCTCACCGACGGCACCCCGCCGGGCCTGGTCCACCACACCGTCCGCGACCCGCGGCAGAGCCTGGTGGAGGCGGACCGATGAGGGCGTTCCGCTTCGTGGGGGCCGGCTTCGACGCCGGCCGCACCGGTGGCCTGGCGTTGACCGCGGCCGGCGGGCTCGCGATGACCGAGGGCGACGAGACGGTACGCCAGGCGCTGTACCTGCTGCTCTCCACCACCCCGGGCGAGCGGCTGATGCGCCCCGGGTACGGCTCGCGGCTGCACCGGCTGGTCTTCGCGCCCAACGACGACACCACCGCCGGCCTGGCCATCCACTACGTCCGGCAGGCGATCCGGCGCTGGGAGCCGCGCGTCGAGGTGATCGACGTCGACGCCGGACCGGACCCGGACGACCCGTGGCGGCTGGTGATCCGGCTCGACTACCGGGTCCGGGCCAGCCTCTCCCCCGGTCAGCTGGTCTTCTCCGTCGACCTGCTCCCCGACGACCAGGAGATTGACGGGCCGGTCCGCGACCACGCCGAGGGGGACCCGTCATGACGCTACCCGTGCCGCACCTGGACGACCGCGCCTTCCTCGACCTCGTCGCCGAGGCCCGGGAGCGGATCCGGCAGTCCTGCCCGGCCTGGACGGACCTGTCCGCGCACGACCCGGGAATCGCCCTGGTGGAGGCGTTCGCGCACCTCACCGAGGTGATGATCTACCGGCTGAACCAGCTGCCGGAGAAGGCGTACGTGCAGTTCCTCAACCTGCTCGGGGTGGCCCGGCACGCCCCGTCGGCGGCCTGGGCGGACGTGCGGTTCACCCGTACCGGGGGCGAGCACGGCGCGGTGCGCATCCCCGCCGGCACCCGGGTCGCCGCGGCCCGCGGCGCCGACCCGAAACCGGTCGTCTTCGTCACCACCGAGCCGGCGACGCTGGCCGCCGGGCAGGCCGAGGTGACCGTGCGGATGCACCACTGCGAGCCGGTCGACGCGGAACTGCTCGGCACCGGCACCGGGCAGCCGGGACAGGCGCTGCGCGCCGCCCGAGCGCCGCTGGCCCGGACGGCGGAGCCGCTGGACCTGCTGCTCGGGGTGGAGGTGCCGCCGGGCTCGGTGGAGCTGGGCGCGGCCGCCCGGGAGCACGAGGGACGGACGTACGAGATCTGGCGGCCGGTGGACAGCTTCGCCGGGGTCGGCCCGCAGGCCAAGGTGTACCGTGGTGGACCGCTGCTCCGGGGTGGTCACCTTCGCCCCCGCCCTGGACCTGCGCCC
>NZ_JAEVHN010000874.1:0-2184 GCF_016803375.1 Micromonospora sp. 4G55 | reverse complement strand
ACGCGGACCTGGTGGTCGACGGCGCGCCGGCGCTGCCGCACGACGCCGCGCGCTACCTCGTGCGCCACCCCGCCAGCTGCGGCGACGCGGCCTCGCGAGGTGCGCCGAGGTAAGGCCGTCATACGATGCCGGTCATGACCACACCGATCATGTCCGAGTCCGAGGTGCGGGCCGCCGTCGAGCGTGAACTGCCCGGTGTCCGTGCCGATCTGGAACGACTCGTCCGCATCCCCGGCATCGCCTTCGAGGGCTTCGACCACTCGCACGTCGAGCGCTCTGCCGAAGCCGTCGCGGAGCTGCTGCGCGGCTGCGGCCTCGACACCCGGATCGTCCGCTCCGGCGGCCAGCCGGCGGTGATCGGGACGAAGCCGGCGCCGCCCGGCGCCCCCACCGTCCTGCTGTACGCCCACCACGACGTGCAGCCGGTCGGCGACCTGTCGCTCTGGGAGTCCGACCCGTTCGAGCCGGTCGAGCGGGACGGCCGCCTCTACGGCCGGGGCGCCGCCGACGACAAGGCCGGCATCATGGCGCACGTCGCGGCGCTGCGCGCCTTCGGCGACCAGCTCCCGGTCGGCGTGGTCCTCTTCATCGAGGGCGAGGAGGAGTACGGCTCCGACTCCCTGGAGCGGCTGCTCGCCGAGCACCGCGACGAGATCGCCTCCGACGTGATCGTGATCGCCGACTCCACCAACTGGGACGTCGGCGTGCCGGCGCTGACCACCTCGCTGCGCGGCATCGTCAACTGCTTCGTCGAGGTGCGCACCCTCGACCACGCGGTGCACAGCGGCATGTTCGGCGGCGCGGTGCCGGACGCGCTGACCGCGCTGGTCCGGCTGCTCGCCACCCTGCACGACGACGCCGGCGACGTGGCCGTCGAGGGTCTCGTCGGGCGGGAGGGCGCCAGCGTCGACTACCCGGAGGACCGGTTCCGCGCCGAGGCCGGGCTGGTCGAGGGGGCGGCGCTCTTCGGCACCGGCCGGATCACCGACCGGCTCTGGACCAAGCCCGCGCTGGCGGTGCTCGGCATCGACGCCCCGGCCACCGGCGAGGCGCCGAACGCGCTGGTCCCGTCGGCCAAGGCCAAGCTGAGCGTACGGCTGGCGCCGGGCGACGACCCGAAGCGGGCGTACGACACGCTCCGCGCCCACCTGGAGAAGCACGCCCCGTGGGGCGCCCGGGTGACGGTCACCTTCGAGCACGACGGCGACCCCTGCGTCATCGACGCCTCCGGGCCGATGTTCGACGCCGCCCGGGGCGCCTTCCGTACCGCCTGGGACGGCACCGACCCGGTGGACATCGGCGTCGGCGGCTCCATCCCGTTCATCGCCACCTTCCAGGAGATGTTCCCGCGGGCGGCGATCCTGGTCACCGGCGTCGAGGACCCGCACGCGCGGGCGCACGGCCCGAACGAGAGCCTGCACCTGGGCGAGTTCGCCCGGGTCTGCCTGGCCGAGGCGCTGCTGCTGGCCCGGGTCGCCGAGGCGGGGCGCCAGGTCGGTTAGGGCCGCTGTCAAAGCCCCTGGTCCGCTGCCGGCCGGCCAGGGGCTTTGACGCAGGCCCTGGGTGACGGAACCGTAACTTCGGGGCCGATGTCGGAGTTTGCGGTGTGTCGGGCGCAGGGCTGTTATAGCCTTTCGAACATGCGTACGAACGACGTGATGACGCGGCTCGAAGCCGCCGTGAGTGCTCTGGGGGACGTCGACGTCTCCGCGTGGCCCGAGGACACGCTCAAGGAACAGCTCGGCGAGCTCTCGGCCGCGCTGGTCGCCCTCGACGGCGTCCTCTCCCGGGTCGCCGACGAGGTGCGGGCCCGGGGCCTGCGCATCGAGGAGCCCGTCTCCGCCTGAGAGGCTGTCGGGCCGCCCACCAGGACGGCCCGGGCACGGCAATGCCCGGGTGGTGTCGGGGGTGGCTGGCAGGATGAGGCCGTGCGGTTCCTCGACCTGGCAGCCACCTCCGCGGCAGTCGGCGCCACCAGCGGCCGGCGGGCCAAGGGTGGAGCTGCTCGCCGCCGCGCTGCGAGGGCGCTCGACCCGGCCGAGGTGCCGGCCGGCTCCGGCTACCTCGCCGGCGAGCTGCGCCAGCGGCAGACCGGCGTCGGCTGGGCCTCTCTGCGCGACCTGCCGGCACCGGCCGCCGAGCCGTCCCTGACCGTGGCCGCCGTGGACGCGGCGGTCGACCGGA
>NZ_JAEVHN010000873.1:0-2185 GCF_016803375.1 Micromonospora sp. 4G55 | reverse complement strand
GGCCCGGCGCAACCGGGCGATGCCGGCGACGCCGACCAGCATGGCGGCCAGCATCCCGGCGGCGAGGAGCGCGCCCATCCGCTGGTAGCCGCCCCGGGTGGCGGCGTCCCCGCCGGCCAGCAGCGGGGCCAGCAGACCGGAGACGAGGATGCCCAGCGTCAGCACCACCATCCGGAAGGCCATCAGCCGGGTCCGCTCGTGGTAGCCGATCCGCAGGTCGGCGGGGGTGGCCAGGTAGGGGACCTGGTAGGCGGCGAAGAGCAGGTTGCCGGCGACGAAGAGGACCGCCACCCAGGCGGCGGCGGGCGCGCCGGTCAGCCCGCCGGGCACCGCGAAGAGCGCCGCGAAGGCCACCGGCAGGGCGCAGCCGAGCAGCAACAGTCGCCGCCGGTCGCCGCGGCGGGCCTGTTCGACGTCGCAGCGGTACCCGACCCACGGGTGCAGCAGCACGTCGACGACCTTGGGCAGCAGCAGCGCCAACCCGGCCAGCCAGGGGGCGACGGCCAGCACGTCGGTGAGGAAGTAGAGCAGCAGTAGGCCGGGCACGGTGACCCAGATGCCCATGCCGAGCGAGCCGGCGGCGAAGCCGAGCAGCGGACCGCGGGGCAGGGCCGCCTCCGCGCTGGTCGGCTGCTGGTCGAGCCCGGTCATGCCGCGTCTCCTCCCGGCCAATCCAACGGATGCTGGATTGTAGGGGCACAATGGCCGGCATGACCATGCCCCGACGCCGCCCGGGCCGTCCCCGCCGCGACGAGACCCGGCAGACCCGCGAGGTGGTGCTCGCCGCGGCGACCGAGCTGTTCGCCCGACGCGGCTTGACGCCGTCGGGCTCCGGGAGGTCGCCGCCGCCGCCGGCGTCGACGTGGCCACGGTCTCGCACCACACGGGTACGAAGGCGCAGCTCTACGACGCCTGCTTCGCGCGGGTGTTCGCGGCCGAGCGGGCGGCTCTGGAGGAGGCGACGGCGCGGGCCCGGACGGCTCTGGACGCGGGGCCGGGCGAGGCGCTGCGGGCGCTGCACGAGCTGGTCGACGTGTTCGTGGACTTCCTGGAGGACCGGCCGGAGACCACCGCGCTGTGGCTGCGCCGCTGGTTGGAGCCGCAGCGCCACGCCGAGCTGGACGAGCGGTACGCGGCGCCGCTGTACCGGCTGGTCGCCGAGCTGCTCACCGCCGCCGCGGCGACCGGCGCGCTGGCCGAGCCCACCCCGCACGTCACCGTGCGCAGCCTGGTCTGGGCGGTGCACGGGCACGTGGTGGCCCTGGCCGCCGGCGGCGGATCGCAGGCCCGCGAGCGCCGCGAGTTCCGCGCCTTCGTGCACCGCTTCCTCGACGGCCTGTACGGCTCTTGACGCGCGGCCCCACCCGCGACCATTATCCGACAGTCGTTGGATTTAATGTGGGAGGGGAGGCGGGGATGGGCGCACCACCGTCCGTGGCGGTGATCGGGGCGGGCGCGGCCGGGCTGGCCACCCTCAAGGCCCTCGCCGACGCCGGCGTGCCCGCGGTCTGCTTCGAGGCCGGCGACCGGGTCGGCGGCCTGTGGGTCTACGGGTCGCCCGGCTCGCCGGCGTACCGGACGCTGCACCTGAACACCAGCAGGAGGCGGACCGAGTTCGCCGAGCACCCGATGCCGGCGCACTGGCCCGACTACCCCGACCACACCCGGGTCGCCGGCTGGCTCGCCGACTACGCCGACCGGTTCGGCCTGCACCGGTCGGTCCGGCTGCGGCACACCGTCGACCGGGTCGTTCCCGAAGCCGGCGACCGGTGGACCGTGCACGCCGACGGACCCGACGGGCCGGTCAGCGTCACCGTCGCCGCCGTGGTCGTCGCCAACGGGCACAACCGGGTGCCGAAGTCACCCGTCCCGCCGCCCCCGGGCACCGGCACCGCCCAGCAGCTGCACAGCCACGCCTACCGCGGGCCCGAACAGCTCGCCGGCCGGCGGGTGCTGGTCGTCGGCGGCGGCAACTCCGCGATGGACATCGCCGTCGACGCCTCGTACGCCGCCGCACGCACCCTGCTGTCGCTGCGCCGCGGCGTGTGGGTGGTGCCCAAGCACCTGCTCGGCCGCCCGTCGGACACCCTCAACGGGGCGCTGGCCCGCCGGCTGCCGTGGCGGCTGCGTCAACGGATCACCCAGGCCATGCTCACCGCCACCGTCGGCCCCCCGACCCGCTACG
>NZ_JAEVHN010000872.1:0-2195 GCF_016803375.1 Micromonospora sp. 4G55 | reverse complement strand
TGGCGATCCGGTCGAGGGTGGCGACGCGCCGAGCCCGCAGGGGGGCCAGGATGGCGTTGTCCACGAACGCCGCTCCGCCCTGACCCGGCGCGTGACCAGCCGTTCGTTCGCCTCGGCGAGCTGCGTGTCCAGCAGGGTCAGGTTGCGGTTCACCTCGTCCAACGCCGACGTCGGAATCCCGGGCAACCGGTCCCGCACGCTGGGGCAGTCCACCGTCGGCGTGGCTGCACCGCCGGTCACCGCGCCCGGCGTCGGTGTGGTGGCGGGGCCGCCGCTGCCGGTCGTTTCGTGGCCACCGTGTCCGGCGTGCGCGCCGTCGAAGCTCAACTCGCAGTCCGCCATCGAGACCAGCCCGCTCGGACGGTCCCCGCCGCCGCGGGCGACGGCGACGGCGATCCTGTCGAGGGCGGCGACGCGCCGGGCCCGCAGCGGCCCGAGGATCGCGTTGTCCACCGACGTCGCGTCGCCCCGGCCCGCCGAGGCGGCCAGCCGCCGGTTGGCCTCGGCGAGCTCCCGGTCGAGCAGGTCCAACTCGCGGGCGACCTCGGCGGTCGCGCCGGCCGGCACGGCCGGCAGCCTGTCCCGCACGGTCGGGCACCCGATCCGCCCGGTCTCCGGCGCGGGTCGCGCCGGCCGGCACGGCCGGCAGCCTGTCCCGCACGGTCGGGCACCCGATCCGCCCGGTCTCCGGCGCGGGCGCGTCCCCGGCCCGCACCGGCGCGTCGATGATCCGGACGACCGGCCAGAAGTACGAGGACCGGTCGCCGTTACGGCAGGTGGTGCCGGACGCGGCCAGGCTCTCATCGGTGGAGTCCGCGTTGGCGGAGAGGTTGCCGACGAAGTCGTGCACGTGCTGGGCGCCGTTCTTCACCCCCGGCTGAGCCACCGGGTTGTCCGGGCTGAACTTCCGGTTGCCGTTGGTCCCGCACTCGACCCTGAACACCCCGGTCGCGGCGCCCGGCGCGGGTCGCGGCACCCGGACGTTCGGCGCGACGTCCGTGATCAGGACAACCGACTGCGGCTGCGTGTCGGCGTGCGCGTGGTGGTTGCGGGAACTGACCGCGATGGTGGTCGACACGGTGGCGACGGCGGAGACCGCCAGGACCGCCACCAGGATCGTCAGATCCCGGCGGCGGGTCCGCCTGCTGAAAGCCTTCATCACATCCCTTTCCGTGGGGACGACCCGGTCGGGCGGGCCGCGCGGGTCACGTCGGGACGTACGGCCGAGCCGGCGCCCGTCGATCGGCCCCCGGGCCGGGCGTCACCGTTCGGTAAGGAGTTGCCGCGCCCGCTCCTGGCCACCGGCGGGCGGTGCGGTCCTCCCACCGCCCGTGTCGACACCCGGCGGCCCGGGCGGCCGTCCCGACGCCTTGGCCCAGCTCGACCGCCGCACCGGGTGCGGCCCCGGGTCCGCGCGTGCGGCCGGGGCAGGTGGCCCGACCACATGGGAGCGGTTTCCCAGACCATCCGCTCACGCCCGTCAATCCCCTCCGGGCCGCTCCCGAGCGGCGCTCATGTCGACCGACCCCGCGCCGACCGGCCGGAAAGTGTGGCGGACCGACATGGCTGCACTCCGGCCGTTCCCCGTAGGTTTCCTCCACGCGACGGCCCTGTGACCCCGGTCACCGACCCGGCCGTCGCCAGTGACCTGCGGAGGATGAGGCGATGGCCGGGCAAGCGCTCCTGTCGGCGCGCGGGCTGACCCGTGACTTCCGGGGCTTCCGTGCGGTCGACCACGTCGACCTCGACATCGCCCCGGAGAGCGTGCACGCGCTCGTCGGCCCCAACGGCGCCGGCAAGACCACCCTGTTCAACCTGCTCACCGGCTTCCTGCCGCCGACCGAGGGTCGGATCGAGCTGGACGGCCGGGACGTCACCGGCCTGCCCCCGGAGCAGGTGGCCCGGCTCGGGGTGGCCCGCTCGTTCCAGATCACCAGCCTGTTCCCGCAGCTGTCCGCCCGCGAGCACGTCGAGCTGGCGTTGCAGAGCCCGAGCGGGCTCGGCTGGCGGTTCTGGCGGTCGGCCAAGCTGATGGGCCGCTACCGGGAGCGGGCCGACGAACTGCTGGACATGGTCGGGCTCGGCGCGCTGGCCGAGGCCCCGGCCGAGGCGCTGGCGTACGGGCGCAAGCGCGCCCTGGAGCTGGCCATCGCCCTCGCCCTGGACCCGAAGGTGCTGCTGCTCGACGAGCCGAC
>NZ_JAEVHN010000871.1:0-2198 GCF_016803375.1 Micromonospora sp. 4G55 | reverse complement strand
CCAGGCCCGCCCCGGCCAGGCAGAGCAGCACCGCGTACGTCAACTCGCGCCGGCCCGGCACGGCCGCCGTACCCGCCTCGGCGGGGCTGTCCGGCGCGGCGGGCGTGTCCGGACCGCTCACCGGGCCACTCATCGGGCCGGCCGGAGGGTTTCGGCGGCGGCGATGGCCGCGAGCACCGCGGCGGCCTTGTTCCGGGTCTCCTGGTCCTCGCCGGCGGGATCGGAATCGGCCACCACCCCGGCCCCGGCCTGCACGTACGCCCGCCCGTCGCGGATCAGCGCGGTGCGGATGGCGATCGCCATGTCCAGGTCGCCGCCGAAGCCGAAGTAGCCCACCGTGCCGCCGTAGATCCCGCGCCGGACCGGCTCCAGCTCCTCGATGATCTCCATGGCGCGCACCTTCGGGGCACCGGAGAGGGTGCCGGCCGGGAAGGTCGCGGCGAGCGCGTCGAAGGCCGTCCGGTCGTCGCGCAGCGTGCCCACCACGGTCGAGACGATGTGCATCACGTGGCTGTACCGCTCGATGGTGGCGAACTCGGGCACCTGGACCGTGCCCGGACGGCACACCCGGCCCAGGTCGTTGCGGCCCAGGTCGACCAGCATCACGTGCTCGGCCCGCTCCTTGGGGTCGGCGAGCAGCTCCGCGGCGAGCCGGGTGTCGGCGTCCGCGGTGGCGCCGCGCGGCCGGGTGCCGGCGATCGGGTGCAGCAGCGCCCGCCGCTGCCCGTCCGGACCGGCGTTGACCTTCAGGTGCGCCTCGGGGGACGAGCCGACGATGTCGAAGCCGTCGAAGCGCAGCAGGTACATGTACGGGCTGGGGTTGGTGGTGCGCAGCACCCGGTAGACGTCCAGCGGGTCGGCGCGGGTGTCCCGCTCGAAGCGCTGGGCGAGCACGATCTGGAAGCACTCGCCGGCGCGGATCGCCTCCTTGGCGGCCTCGACCGCCTTCGGGTAGCCGCCGTCCGGGGTACGGCTGACCACCTCGCCGGCCGGCGGCCGGCCGACGGTGGAGATCATGGGCGGAATCGGTCGGGACAGCGCGGTGGTCATCGCGTCGAGTCGTCCCACCGCGTGGTGGTACGCCGCCGCGACCAGCGGCTCCCGGTCCGGCGCGTCCAGCGGCGGCAGCACCGCGTTGGCGACCAGGATCGCCGAGCCGTCGTAGTGGTCGAGCACCACCAGGTCGGTGGCGAGCATCATGCCCAGCTCCGGCACCCCGAGGTCGTCCTCGGTCAGCTCGGGCAACCGCTCGAAGCGCCGGATCAGGTCGTAGCCCAGGTAGCCGACCATGCCGCCGGTCAACGGCGGCATGTCGCTGGCCGGGTCCCAGACCGGGCCGGCCAGGGCCTCGACGGTCTCGCGCAGCACCTCGACCGGGTCGCCGGAGGACGGCACGCCGGTGGGGGGGCTGGCCGGTCCAGACCGCGACGCCGTCCCGTTCGACCAGGGTCGCGCCGCTGCGCACGCCGATGAACGAGTACCGCGACCAGGACATCCCGGCCGAGCCGACGCCCTGCTCGGCGGACTCCAGCAGGAAGGTGCCCGGGCCGCCGGCGAGCTTGCGGTAGACCCCGACCGGGGTCTCCGCGTCGGCCAGCAGCCGCCGGGTCACCGGCACCACCCGCCAGCGGGCGGCCAGCTCGGTGAAGCTGCCCAGGTCGGGGCTCAGAGTGCCGTCGGTCATCGCCGGGCCTGCCTCTCGTCCGCGCCGGCGCGGTCCGGCCGCGCCCCGCTGTCCGCGCTCACCGCTGGGTCCCCGCGCCGCTGACCGGCAGCTCGGTGAAGAAGCAGGTGCGGTGCCCGGTGTGACAGGCCGCCCCCACCTGGTCGACGCTGACCAGCAGCGCGTCACCGTCGCAGTCCAGCGCCACCGAGCGGACGTACTGGTGGTGCCCGGAGGTGGCTCCCTTGACCCAGTACTCCTGCCGGCTGCGCGACCAGTAGGTGGCCCGGCCGGTGGTCAGCGTGCGGTGCAGCGCCTCGTCGTCCATCCAGGCGACCATCAGCACCTCGCCGGTGTCGTGCTGGCGCACCACCGCGGCGACCAGGCCGTCGGGGGTGCGGCGCAGCCGGGCGGCGACGGCCGGATCGAGGCGCGACGGGCGCACCGCGCCGGCGTCGGCGTCGCTCGGGGAAGAGTCAGTCACTGGCACAGTGACCCATTGTCCCGCACGCGGTGCGGGGACCTGCGGGGGCGT
>NZ_JAEVHN010000870.1:0-2199 GCF_016803375.1 Micromonospora sp. 4G55 | reverse complement strand
CATTGTTCATCGGCTAAAATTTCGCTTAAGGTTGCCACATCATCAGGGTCATTTGGACAAGCTAGAATTGGCTCCTTGATATTGTTAAGATTAATATCGATAATGTACGCATATTTTGCATCTTTGTCTGCTCTTAAAAGAGTAGGGTTTTTAAGCCATTCTCTCATTTTTTCAGCCCTTCTGGCAAGGGTAGCTTTATTCTCATATCCTACTTCTATCATAGCTTCAATTAAAGAGATATTGGATTTGATATATTCGCTTACACTTTCTATGCTTAAATCCACACTGCAAGCAGCTGCAGATCTTTCAGCGCTTGCATCACTAAGTTCAAAAGCTTGTTCGACTTTTAAGTTTGGCAAGCCTTCTATTTCTAAAATTTTTCCTGCAAAAATATTTTTCTTATTTTTCTTTTCAACAGTAAGTTGTCCTTGTTTGATTGCATAATAAGGTATAGCATTAACCAAATCTCTTAAGGTAACTCCAGCTTGCAATTCTCCGCTAAAACGCACTAAAACACTTTCGGGTACATTTAAAGGCATAGAACCAGTAACCGCAGCAAAAGCTACAAGTCCACTTCCTGCAGGGAAAGAAATTCCTATAGGAAAGCGTGTGTGAGAATCCCCGCCCGTTCCTACGGTATCTGGCAATACAAAACGATTAAGCCAAGAGTGAATAACCCCATCACCTGGTTTTAAACTCACCCCACCACGACTTGTCATGAAATTGGGTAAAGTTTTATGTAAATTTGAATCGCTTACTTTTGGATAAGCAGCTGTATGGCAAAAGCTTTGCATAACAAAGTCTGCGTTAAAACCTAAGCTTGCAAGCTCTTTAATTTCATCTCTAGTCATAGGACCTGTAGTATCTTGAGAGCCTACAGTTAAAAGTCATAGGTTCTATATACATACCTGGACGCACACCTTCAACTCCACAGGCACGACCTAGCATTTTTTGAGCCAAGGTATAACCACCGCTTGAAGATTTAGGTTGTTCAGGCTTGGTAAAGAATGTTTTCACTTTCCATTCCTAAAAATTCTCTAGCTTTAGCACAAAGCCCACGACCTATGATAAGTGGGATTCTTCCTCCTGCTCTAACTTCATCTAAGAGAGCGTTTGGACTGAGTGTAAATTCTGCAATTGTAGAGCCATTTTTTATGATTTTCCCTCATAAGGATGAATTTCAAACTCATCGCCCATTTCTAAGTTTGTTACATCACAGATGATAGGTAAAGCCCCACTATCTTGAGCAGTGTTAAAGAAAATCGGTGCTATGGTTGAATCCCATTACTATACCACCGCTGTGCTTGTTTGGTACCCCTTCTATTTCTTTTCCTAAGTGCCATTGTATAGAATTTATTGCTGATTTTCTACTCGAACCTGTTCCTACAACATCACCTACATAAACCACTTCGCGACCGCTTTTTTTAAGCTCTTTGATTTTTTCTAATGGATCCTGCTTGTCTTACCTTTAGCATGGCATTTGCATGCAAAGGAATATCGCTTCTTGTAAAAGCATCTCCTGCAGGGCTTAGATCATCGGTATTTGTTTCCCCTGCTACTTTAAAAACTATACATTTAATTCACTTGAGGTAATTTTTCTTTTTTGTTAAACCAGTCCGCATTGTCCCAGCTTTGTAAAACTTCTTTAGCGTTGTGGATTGTTTTTGCTAAGTTCAGCTATGGTATGAAAATTATCATGAACAAAAATAATATTTTTCAACACTTCTGCAGAATCTTTGGCTATGTTTTCATCTTTTAAGGCATTCGATTAAAACTTTAACATTATATCCGCCTAGCATAGTTCCAAGCATTCTTAAGGCTCTTTTTTTGTCTATATTTGGAGCACTGATTTTGCCTTTAAGTATGGAATCTAAAAATTCACATTTTACTAAAGCTGCATCATCAACACCAGGATTTACTCTATTTTCTAAAAGATTTGCAAGCTCTTCATTATTTTCATTTTCAAGTAATTTACAAAGTTCTCTAGTTTGATTTGCATTTAAAGGAAGGGGTGGTATACCCAAAGCGGCTCTTTCTTCAACAAGTTTATTGTATTCTTGCATAAAAGACATTTTCTACTCCTTAAATATTTTTTATTATAATTGTAGCTCTTTGAAGGATAAAAAATGTTTAAAGTTTATTATAAAATGCCTTTATGTTACCTATCTTTACATAGTGATGGAAAATTTTTAACTAGAG
>NZ_JAEVHN010000869.1:0-2202 GCF_016803375.1 Micromonospora sp. 4G55 | reverse complement strand
ATACCGCACAAATTGGGGTGATGAAAATTACTGATGAAATTGCAGCTATGTAATACTATTGGGTTTTCGTTCTTTTGAATTTATTGTTATTCCGCGTGTCATGGCTTTGGTAGTGGCTATGCCTTTAATCGTTGCCATTAGCGATGCGATCAGTATTATAGGTGGAATGATGGTTGCAAAATTAAATCTTGATATTTCTTTTGCCGAATTTTTAAGACGCTTTAGAGAAGCTGTAGATATAAAACATATCTTTATAGGACTTGCAAAAGCACCTATTTTTGGATTTTTAATAGGACTTATTGCTTGTTTTCGTGGTTTTGAGGTAAAAAACACTACACAAAGCATAGGAATTTATACAACAAAAAGCGTTGTAAATGCTATTTTTTGGGTGATAGCTTTTGATGCTTTATTCTCTGTTATTTTAACTTCTGCATGGAATTTAAATGGTTATTAAAGCACAAAATATCATTACAAAATTTGGAGAAAAAATTGTCCATTGATGGCGTAAGTTTTGAAATCAAAAAAAACGAAATTTTTGGTATTTTAGGAGGTAGTGGAAGTGGAAAATCCGTCCTTTTAAAACAAATGCTTATGCTTGAACATTTTGATGGTGGAGAATATGAAATTTTAGGCTATAAACTTAAAAATATCAACGAAGAAGATGCACTTACTTTGCGTAAAAAATGGGGTGTGGTTTTTCAGTTTGCTGCACTTTTTAGCTTTTTTAATGTTTATGAAAATATCGCTATTCCTTTAAAAGAATACACTCATTTAGATGAAGATAGCATACAAGAACTGGTTTTAATGAAGCTAAAAATGGTAGGCTTAAACGAAAGTGTTTTAAAACAATTTCCAAGCGAACTTAGTGGCGGTATGCAAAAAAGAGTGGCAATTGCTAGAGCTTTAGCACTTGATAGTAAATTGCTTTTTTAGATGAACCTACTTCAGGACTTGACCCTTATAGTAGTCGTGAATTTGACGATTTGGTTTTAGAGTTAAAAAAAAGTTTTGATCTAAATATCATTTTGGTTACACATGATAAAGAAAGTATGAAAAATTTACTCGATCGTTTTATCATTTTAGAAAATAAAAAAGTTGGATTTTGCGGCACTTATGAAGAATTACGCTTGCAAAATGAACGACTTTTTAAAAGATTTATGGAGTAAAAGTGGAAAATAGAGCAAATTATTTTTTTGTAGGACTTTTTGTTTTTGGAGTATTTTTTGCAAGCCTTGGTTTCATACTTTGGCTTGGTGGATACTCTAAAGAAGAAAGTTTTAAGTATTATGAAATTCACACACAAGAATCCGTTGCAGGACTTGGCATAAAAGCGCCCGTAAGGCTTTTGGGCGTGGAAGTTGGTAGCGTAGAAGAAATCAGCATTTACAATCAAGATGAACTCGGCGTTAACATACGCATCAAGGTCAAAAACAATACCCCTATAAAAGAAGATACTTTTGCTACTTTGCAACTTCAAGGTATCACAGGACTTAAATTTGTCCAACTTCAAGGCGGAAGTAAAAATAGCAAAGATCTAGTATCTATACAGGGAAAACTTCCAGTCATTCCTTTTAAAGAAAGTTTTTTAGCAACCATAGACAGACAAAGTGAACATATTTTTTCTTTGGTTAAAACGGCCGATGATAAATCAAAAGAACTTTTAAGCGAAAAAAAATCTTAAAAATCTAGAAATCCATTTTGCAAAATACTAGCAGAATTAAGTGCAAATTTAAACGCTAATTCTAAAAATTTAAGCCTTAAATTCTTTACAAACGCAAGTTTAAAAATAGGAAAAATGGCTAATAATATAAGCCTTAGTGCGCAAAATTTCAACTCCAGTCTTAAAGACATAAAAGAAAGTACGATTGAATTTTAAAAAAATTCATAAAAAAAGACTGAATGAAAAATTAAAACACTTATGATGATATTAAAGCATCTTTGATGCAAAATTTAGAGCTTTTTAAACGAGTTTTAATTGAAAGCAATATTCTAATAGAAAATTTACAAAACAGCCCTGCTGATTTGATTTTTAAAGAAACCAAACCTAAACTAGGACCAGGAGAAAAATAATGCTAAAGCAATTATTCTAATATTTTGACTTTTATTTTTATGTTATGCGGATGCTCTTTAAGACACGAAACCATCAACAAAAATGAAAATATCATATTAAAAGATGAAGGAATAGACTCAAATAATTTTTTT
>NZ_JAEVHN010000868.1:0-2210 GCF_016803375.1 Micromonospora sp. 4G55 | reverse complement strand
CATCACCTTTTTGGATATTGCGAAAATTTATTACTTCCTCGAAAAGCACGAACCATAGCACGAGCTAAAGTACTGCTACCACTTTCTTCATAGACATCTTGATAAGCAGAGCTTTTAATGGTTAAATGTAAAATTCTATCTTCTTTTTGATAAGATACAGGAGTAAAAGCAAGAGTGTATTGTCCATCTTTATCTTTATAGATATGAATTTGTAAATCATCACTAATTGGAATTAAAACTTGTTCTATGTTGTTGTTTTCATCTTTTAAAACTTGATATTTTATTTTATAGGCTATATCAGAAGCAAGTTCTTGATCTTCTCTATCAAGTCCATAATAAAGCGACATAGGTATGGAATTTCTTTGTAAGAATTTAAGCAAGGTATCTCCATTATCCCAAGTTAGCTCTTCAACACTTAAAGCTGCAAAACTTTGAACAACAAAAATAAATAAAAGCAATAATTTTTTCATGAGATAACCTTAATTTTTAAAATGAATTTTGAAATTTGAAAGCTATTATTTTACTTTATTTTTCTTACAATTGTCTTAACAAAAAAGGATTATAATTCTATAAATTTTTATTTAAGGAGCAAATTTGTTTAAAACTATAGTGTGTTTTTTAGCTTTAAACCTTTAGCCTCTTTGCGGTTGGATTTGATTTAAAACCTATAAAAAGTGAACTTGTAAAAGTTGATGATATTTATGGTTATATTAAAGATAGTGATGATATAAAACTTTATTCAAGTGGCGTAGTAGTGCAACATTTTAGCAATTCGCAAAGTATCATCGCTAGAGCAAGTGTTATAGATAAAAAAAAATGGTTTGGCAAAATTAGAATTTAGTGTTTTTTCAGCTCTTAAGCAAGATTGCTTTGCCTTTACCAAATGTTTTACCTAAAGTAGGTGATGAGGTTGTTTTAAATTTTCTTTATGATAGAGGATTGGTAATTGCTCCTGATGAGCAAACTTATAATGAACTTGTTAGAGAATTTCCACAGATATATTTTACCCATATTGACATTTTTGGAGCACAATTAATTAGAACGGCCACTCTTTCTCCTAAGCGTTCAGATTTTAGGCAATTTTGTGATTGATAATGCGGTTGGCATTTTGGTTGTGGCTTTGGAAAATCAAGCATGAAGTTGTGGTATTGTCAAGATTTTAATAAGCTTTATGAAGTGCCTATAAGCAAGCCAACTAGCGTTCAGGTTCCTTTTTATTCTCGTATAGGTGGATATAAAAGTAATTTTTTTGATTTTAACTCTCAAGAAATAGGGAATTATTATAGGTATTATGATGCTTTGATTAATCTTCCTAAGGTGCAATAAACATGAAAAAAGAATTTGAACAATATTTTAAATCGATTTTTAGGAGAAGAAAACGCTTATTTTGATGAAATTCACAAAAGAGCTTATAGCTATGATGCGACAAAAAAACATTATTTACCCGATGGGGTTCTTTTTCCAAGAAATGAAGAAGATATTGCTCGAATTTTAAAATTTTGTAATGAAAATAATATCATAGTCATACCGCGAGGCTCAGGATCTGGTTTTACAGGAGGAGCTTTAGCTGTTAATGGCGGGGTGGTGCTTGCTTTTGAAAAGCATATGAATAAAATTTTAGAAATTGATCTTGAAAATTTAGTGGCTGTTGTGCAACCTGGGGTTATTAATATACATTTACAAAAAGAAGTAGCCAAATATGGACTTTTTTATCCACCTGACCCTGCTAGCATGGAGTATTCAAGCTTAGGGGGTAATGTAAGCGAAAATGCTGGGGGAATGAGAGCTGCAAAATATGGCATTACAAAAGATTATGTGATGGCTTTAAGGGCTGTTTTGCCTAGCGGAGAAATCATTCGTGCAGGGAAACGCACTATTAAAGATGTAGCAGGTTATAATTTGGCAGGAATTTTAATCGCTAGTGAAGGTTCTTTGGCAGTTTTAAGTGAGCTTACTTTAAAATTAATACCTTTGCCTAAATTTAAAAAAACTGCTTTTGCTATTTTTCCAAGTGTAAAAAGTGCTATGAATGCGGTTTACAAAAGTCTTAGCTGAGCGGTGTAAGTCCTGTATCTATGGAATTTTTAGACAATCTTAGCATTAGAGCGGTTGAGAGCAAATTTAATAAAGGTTTGCCTATAGAAGCTGGAGCTATTTTGATTGCTGATGTGGATGGTAATGTTAAAGAGGCTATTGATGAGGATTTAAGA
>NZ_JAEVHN010000867.1:0-2213 GCF_016803375.1 Micromonospora sp. 4G55 | reverse complement strand
GGAGTCGTGCCGCCGGCCGGGCGGGCGGCCGGCGGGCTGGTGCGCGGCACCGAAGAGGTCGAGGGCGAGCTGGCCGCTGGGGCGGGGCCAGAGATCCGGTGACTCGTCGACGTAGGGCGGGTCGCTGACCGGGGCCGGGCGCAGCCGGACCGGGGGCCGGGAGGGGCCGGGACGGCGGGAGTCGACCATGCTGCTCACCTCTGATCCTTGCGTTTGCCTTCGTTTGCCTCCAGCACGCTTCGATACTCGGGAATGGCAGTGTCCGCCGTCAATGGCGGTCAGCGTCGGGACGGCTACTCGGTGTCGCGGTCGGCGAGCGGGTTGCCGCGTACCCACTCGGCGGTTTCGGTGTACTTGCGCTGGATGTACTCCTCCAGCTGAGCGCGTTCGACGCGCCACTGGCCGCGCCCACCGATCTTGATCGCGGGCAGCTCTCCGCTGCGCACCATGTGGTAGACCTGCGAGTCCGAGACGTTCAACTCGGTGGCCACGTCGGAGAGCAGGAGAAACCTCGGCTCCACGGATAACCCCCGGTGTTGGCGTCGTTTGCCTCAGTTTGCCACCGCCGGCCGGGCCGCCCAGCATCCACCCGGCCGGCGGTGCGGTGCGGCAACTTCCGCCGGGCCGGTGCGGGGTGTATGACGGTCTCGGCGTACGGCATGATCGGCGCCCGGGACCGGCAGACCCGCCGGTCCGCGAACGATCGGGGGATACGACGGTGAGCGACGAGCTGGTCCGGGTGTACGTCCCGGCGACCGTGCCGATGCTGGCCCGGCTGCGGGAGCAGGGGCTGTCGCCGACCAGGCGCATGCCGTCACCCCCGCCCTGCGCGAGTGGTACGCCGAGGGCGACGAGGAGGAGCTGGAGTACGTCGCGTTCACCCGCGCCGCCCAGGACGCCCTCCAGCTGCTGCGGGAGGACCCGGCCGCGCCCCGGCGCCGGGTGGTGGTCTCGGTCGACCTGCCCCCGTCGGCGGTCGGCCGGGGCGACGGTGACCTCGGCTCCAGCACGGTGCGCCTCGACCAGCCGGTGCCGGTGCGGTCGGTGGCCGCGCTGCACGTGGACGGGGCGGACGCGGCGGACGACGTGGCCGCCGCCGTCGAGGTGGTCGCCGAGGCCCTGGCGGGCGACCCGGACGCCCAGTTCACCATCGACAGCGCCGAGGACCACGAGCTGGAGTGGTATGACCCCTCCGAGCTGGACCTGCTGCTTCGCGCCGCTTCCTGAGCCGACCCGCCGGCGGGCGCCCGGCCCGCTCCGGCGGCGGCGACCCCGCCGGGCAGGGCCGGAGCGGGACGCCTCAGTCCTCGACCGGCTCCGGCTCGTCGTCGTGGGGCGCCGGGCCGAGGGTGCGGCCGAAGGCGACGAGCGCGGTCAGCGCGCCGACGAACAGCACCCAGATGCCGTTGTCGACCCGGGAGGTGCCGAGGCTGGTCTGGGCGACCGCGTCCGCCTCGCTCAGCGCACTGGCCAGGTCGAGCAGGGTCCGACCACCGATCCGATGATCACCTCGGCGAGCAGCAGGAGCAGGCCCGGGCCGGCCCCAGCGAGCAGGTACGCCGGCCAGCGCAGCGCCGGCGTCGCCGGGTCGCGGCGCAGCGCCCGGCGGCGGGCCCAGGTCAGGTAGCCGAAGGCGAGCAGGCCGGCGAGCAGGCCGGCGAGCAGCGATTCGGTGCGGGAGACCCACTTGGCGGCGCTCACCAGCGACGCCTGGGAGCCGTCGGCGCCGAAGAGGTCGAACAGCGGGTCGCGGGCCCGGCTGAACGCCACCACGAAGACCAGCGTGCCCAGGGCGGCGGTGACCACGGCGCCGACCGGGGCGGCGTCGCGGGCTCCGGCCAGTGCCCCGCCGATGATGGCCGCGGCGGCGCTGGTGCCGGCGATCGTGTTGGTGGTCGCGTTGTCGGCGTAGGTCAGGTTGATCGCGAGGGCGGCGGCGAGCCCGACCAGCAGGCCGGTGCCGACCGCCACCACGAAGCGCAGGGTGGCCCGGTCGACGCCCCGCCGGGCCAGCAGCCCGGTCACGGCCAGGGCGACGGCGGCCCCGGCCACCAGGGCGGCCGAGATGACCCCGGGCAGGGCGAAGGCGGAGAGGCTGATCGCGGTGAGGCCGGCCGCTGCCGAGCTGATCGCCTCGCGGGTCGACCAGAGCATCGCCGCCAGCCAACCGACCGCCAGCAGGGCCAGCACGGGTGCGCCCGGGGCGCGCGCCG
>NZ_JAEVHN010000866.1:0-2221 GCF_016803375.1 Micromonospora sp. 4G55 | reverse complement strand
AAGAAGGCGGCCGACTCGCTGGAGTGGGTCGTCCGCGAGATGGACATGCGCTACGACGACCTCGCCGCCAACGGGGTCCGGCACATCGACGACTTCAACCGCAAGGTGCGCAACGGCGAGATCAAGGCCCCGCCGGGCAGCGAGCGGGAGATGCGCCCGTACCCGTACCTGCTGGTGATCGTCGACGAACTGGCCGACCTGATGATGGTCGCCCCGCGCGACGTGGAGGACTCGGTCGTCCGGATCACCCAGCTGGCCCGCGCGGCCGGCATCCACCTGGTGCTGGCCACCCAGCGCCCCTCTGTCGACGTGGTCACCGGTCTGATCAAGGCGAACGTGCCGTCCCGGCTGGCGTTCGCCACCTCCTCGCTGGCCGACTCGCGGGTCATCCTCGACCAGCCGGGCGCGGAGAAGCTGCTCGGCCGCGGCGACGGGCTCTTCCTGCCGATGGGCGCCTCCAAGCCGGTGCGGATCCAGGGCGCCTGGGTGACCGAGCGCGAGATCGCCGACGTGGTGAAGTTCTGCAAGGACCAGCGCGAGCCGGAGTTCCGCCCGGACGTGCTGGCCCCCGCGCAGGACAGCAAGAAGAAGATCGACGAGGACATCGGCGACGACCTGGACCTGCTGGTGCAGGCGGTCGAGCTGGTGGTCACCTCGCAGTTCGGCTCGACCTCGATGCTCCAGCGCAAGCTGCGGGTCGGCTTCGCCAAGGCGGGCCGGCTGATGGACCTGATGGAGACCCGGGGCGTGGTCGGCCCGTCCGAGGGGTCCAAGGCCCGCGACGTGCTGGTCAAGCCGGACGAGCTGGAAGAGGTCCTGGTCGGCCTGCGCGGCGCCGAGGACTGACGGTCCCGCCCGGTGGCCGGCCGCACCGGGTGCCGACGCGACGGGGCCCCGCGGCCGGGCAGCACCGCGCAACCGCGGTCGGGACATGACGAGGCCCGCCGGAACGCCGGCGGGCCTCGCGTGGAGTTGTGGTGGTCAGTTGTTGATGATCGCGGCGACGAGGACGACACCGATGATGGCGCCCACGACGCTGGCGGCGGCGGCGTACCAGCCGAGCGGCTTGTCGCCGAGCACCGCGCCGACGATGCCGAGCACCAGGCCGGCGATACCGAAGATCACCGGCGCCACGAAGATGGCGACGACGGCGAAGACGAAGGCCAGGATCGTGCAGATCCGGGCGGCGTTGCTGCGCGGGCGAGCGGTCGCGTGCATGTCGGCCATGACGTCCTCCGTGGTGAGAGCCGCTTTGGGTGTTCGGCGGCTGTCTACCCACTCCGGCCTCGGACTACTCATCAGGGCCGATACCGCTCGTCCCGCCGCGCCCCGCCGGGGTTCAGTGGAAGAGCTTGAGCCCGACCACGCCGGCGACCACCAGCAGCAGGCAGACGATCCGGGCGAGGCTGGCCGACTCGCCGAGCGCCACCATCCCGACCAGCGTGGTGCCGACCGCGCCGATGCCGACCCAGACCGCGTAGCCGGTGCCGATCGGGATGTCGCGCAGCGCGTACGCCAGCCCGAGCATGCTGAGCACCAGGGTGACCACGAAGACGACGGAGGGGAGGGGGCGGCTGAAGCCGGCGCTGCGGTCGAGCGACACCGCCCACGCGGTCTCCAGCAGGCCGGAGAGCACCAGCACGATCCAGGCCACGGGTCATCACCTCGCGGAAGCGGGCCCGGACCCTCGGGGCCGGGACGAGTCGGTCTGCCTGTCGCGGGGCGTCTTGGCCTGACCGGGTACGCCCACCACTCGTCCGGGACGGCCGGGGCCGCCACCGCCGACGCTAACATCGCCCGGTCCGGGCGGGCGGTGATCTCGCGCACCACCGGTTGAGCTGAACCTGACTTCAGGTTGCAGGATGGCAAGCATGACGCTGATCTTCACCGACCGGGAGGTCGCCGCCGCCCTGGACGCTGCGGCGACCGTCGCGGCGATGCGGGACGCGCTGCTGGCCGCCCACGCCGGCCGGCTCGTCGCCCCGCCCCGGGGCGGCCGCCCCGCTGGACGGCGGGCGGATGGTGCTCACCGCCGGCCACCTCACCGGCGAGTGGTACGGCTTCCGGTCGTACGACACCTTCGGGTTGTCGGAGTCCGAGCAGCTGGTGGTGCTGCACGACGGGCGTACCGGGGGCGGTGCGGGCGGTGGCGGTCGGCGAGGAGCTGGGCTCCCGGCGTACCGGGGGGACTGGGCGGGGTCGCGGTGGACGCGCTGGCGCG
>NZ_JAEVHN010000865.1:0-2229 GCF_016803375.1 Micromonospora sp. 4G55 | reverse complement strand
ATTTTTAGCTACAATAATTTCAAAAGGAGTTTACCATGCTTAAAAAAACAAAAATTGTAGCCACAGTAGGTCCAGCAAGTGAAAAGGAAGAAATTCTACGCCAAATGATTATCAATGGTGTAAATGTTTTCCGTTTAAACTTTTCTCATGGAACACATGAGTATCATAAAAAAAACTTAGAATACCATAAGAAAAGTAGCTAAAGAATTGTCATATTCGTATTGGAATTTTACAAGACATTAGTGGTCCTAAAATTCGTACAGGTGAACTTAAAGAACCATTTGAATTAAAAAAGGGTGATAGACTCGATTTTTATCGTGTAAACAATTTTAGGAAGAGAAGATTGCTCAAAATCATTATAAAATCAGTATTAAATCAAAAATCTATTTTAAGATATGTTAAAAATTGATGAATATATTTATCTGTATGATGGATCAATTCGTGCTAAAGTAGTAAATATAGATAATCAAAAAATTGAAACCATTATAGAAAATGATGGTTTTTTTAATCTCAAATAAAGGTATTAATTTTCCGAATACTAAAATCAATATTGATGTTATTACACAAAAAGATAAAAATGATTTACTTTGGGGTATAAAAAATGAAGTAGATTTTTAGCAATATCTTTCGTACAAAATGCGCACGATATTGATGAAGTTCGTGAAATTTTAGCACAAAATAACGCAAAAATATCTATTTTTGAAAATTGAAAAATTTGATGCAGTAGAAAATATTGATGAGATTATTAAATCTAGCGATGGTATAATGGTTGCAAGAGGAGACTTAGGTATTGAGGTACCTTATTATAAAGTTCCTAATATCCAAAAAGAAATTATACAAAAAGCAAACAATGCCTCTAAGCCTGTTATTACTGCGACTCAGATGCTTTTTTCATTAGCCAAAAGCAAAACCGCCACAAGAGCTGAAATTTCAGATGTTGCAAATGCTGTTTTAGATGGAACAGATGCAGTAATGCTAAGTGAAGAAAGTGCCGTTGGTATAGATCCTGCAAACGCTGTTGGTATAATGTGCCAAACTATAATAGAAACAGAAAAACGCTATCCATATAACAAATTTAATGATTTTAATGATTTAGACAATACAGATAAAATCATGCGTTCTTCAGCTCATCTTGCAACAGATCTTAACGCTGATGCTATTTTTTCTTTAACAAGTAGCGGAAAATCTGCTATTAAGATTGCGAGATATCGTCCAAATATAGAAATCATAGCAGTAGGGCATTCTGAAAAAACCTTAAACTCTTTAAGTATAGTTTGGGGAGTTAATCCTGCAATCTTGGTTAATAAAAGTAATGAACTTACAGAATTATTAAAAGACTCTGTAAGATCAAGTGTTGAAAAAGGTTTTATGGATGAAGATAAATGCTATCTTCTAACTGCAGGCTTTCCAACAGGAGTAGAAGGTACTAGCAATCTTATCCGCATTCTCAATAAAGAGCAAATTGCTTATTATCTACAATAAAACATTAAATTCCTTTGAAAATAAGGAATTTAATGTCCTTATAAATTTTTTAAGTCAAAAGTCGATATAAATTAAAGCCTCACACAAAGGAGCAAATATGCAAGTGAATACTTTTTCAAATATCGCTAGCATGGCACGAACACAAGTTAGCAATAAGAAGGCAGATGATGCTAAGGAAAACACAAAAGACAAAAATGTTCAAAGTGCTAATTCTAGCAAGGATGTAGATAAAAATACCCTTGAAAAATTAAATGCACTTGGTGGAAAAGGCATTATCACAAATTTACCTAGTTCAGTTTCAACAGCAAACAATGAATGCTGTAATAGGTTCGAGCAATGCCCAAACTGGACTAGATAGTCTTTTAAATGGTGCCAATTTAGATACTGCGAAATCTATACTTACAAATATTGATTTTGCATCCTTAGGCTACAGTAGCAAAAATCCACTTGATATGAATACAGATGAACTTCAACAACTTGTAAGTGAAGATGGTTTTTTTGGAGTGGAAAATACAGCCAATCGCATCGCGGATTTTGTTATTAAAGGCGGTGGCGACGATGTTGAAAAATTGAAAAAAGGTCTTGAAGGTATGAAAAAAGGATTTGAGCAAGCAGAAAAAATGTGGGGTGGAGAACTTCCTCAAATCAGTCAAAATACAATAGATGCGGCACTTAAAAAAGTTAGCGATCGCATTGATGAACTAGGCGGAAAAACTCTAGATCTTCAAGCTTAACTAAAAATGCTAG
>NZ_JAEVHN010000864.1:0-2229 GCF_016803375.1 Micromonospora sp. 4G55 | reverse complement strand
CGGGCCTTGTTGCGTTGCAGCTGGCCGATGAAGTGCCAGCGAACGGCCACCCCGGCGGCGGCCACCTCGGCCGCCTTCGGCGCGGCCTCCTGGTCGCGGTTCTCCCCCACGTCAATCACCCCGAGCCCGGCCAGCGCGACCACGTCGCCGGCCGGGTACGTCTTGGTGACCGCGATCATGGTGACCTCGGCGCGGTCCCGTCCGGCGGCGGCGCAGGCGTCGGCGATCCGGGCGCGGACCCGGGCCAGCCCGGCCGCGAGTTCGGCACGCCGGTCGGGCCGTACCGTGGCTGGTTCGTCGGTCATCGGCGGAGCTCAGGAACCGTTCTTGAGGAAGTCGGGCACGTCCACGTCGTCGAAGAGCACCCGGCGCGGCGACTGCTGCTGGGCCGGCAGGGTGGTCGGCGGCGCGACCGGCGAGTTCTGCGGCGCCGGCTGGTTCTGGTTGGTCTTGCGCGGCGCCTCGGCCGCCTTGTACGACGGCGCGCCGCCGTCGAAGCCGGCCGCGATGACGGTGACCCGGACCTCGTCGCCCAGCGCGTCGTCGATGACCGCGCCGAAGATGATGTTGGCGTCCGGGTGCGCCGCGTCGGTGACCAGCTGGGCGGCGTCGTTGATCTCGAACAGGCCGAGGTCGGAGCCGCCGGCGATGGAGAGCAGTACGCCGCGCGCGCCGTCCATGCTCTGCTCCAGCAGCGGGCTGGAGATGGCCGCCTCGGCCGCCTCCACCGCGCGGTTCTCGCCGCGGGCGCTGCCGATGCCCATCAACGCGCTGCCGGCGCCGCTCATCACGCTCTTGACGTCGGCGAAGTCCAGGTTGATCAGACCCGGCGTGGTGATCAGGTCGGTGATGCCCTGGACACCGGAGAGCAGCACCTGGTCGGCGGTGCGGAAGGCGTCCATCATGGAGATGTTGCGGTCGCCGAGCGCCAGCAGCCGGTCGTTCGGGATGACGATCAGCGTGTCGCACTGGTTGCGCAGCTCGTCTATGCCGGACTCGGCCTGCACCTGGCGGCGCTTGCCCTCGAAGGAGAACGGTCGGGTCACCACACCGATGGTGAGCGCGCCGAGCTTGCGGGCGATGTTCGCCACCACCGGCGCGCCGCCGGTGCCGGTGCCGCCGCCCTCGCCGCAGGTCACGAAGACCATGTCGGCGCCCTTGAGCACCTCCTCGATCTCGTCGCGGTGGTCCTCGGCGGCGTTCTTGCCGACGTCCGGGTTGGCGCCGGCGCCGAGGCCCCGGGTCAGCTCCCGGCCGACGTCGAGCTTGACGTCGGCGTCACTCATCAGCAGCGCCTGCGCATCGGTGTTGATCGCGATGAACTCGACGCCCTTGAGCCCAACCTCGATCATCCGGTTGACGGCGTTGACGCCGCCGCCCCCGATGCCGACGACCTTGATGACCGCCAGGTAGTTGTGCGGAGGTGTCATCTCCGGTCCTTTCCCTTCGAGATTGGCATCGCCCCGACCGGGTACGGCGTGGCCAGACCGACGGTCGACGACAGCTGTCACCACAGAGGATCAGGAATAAACCCTCACCCTCTACTAGAGGCTTACAGTTATGTCAACCACTGATCCTCTTCGGGGCAACGTAAGCGCCCCCACGCCGAGAGCCAAGGACCTGCCCGGCGTGTCGCCGCCCTTAGCGGGACGGCTCACGTCCGGCGTCCCCCATCACTTGAAGGTGACCACGTCCGGCGCGCTGACGTCGATCGTGTCGGCCTTGCGACCCAACAGTGCGGTGGCCACCCGCGCCTTGTCCGTCCCCCGGGTCGCGTCACCCCAGACGACCGTCCGATCGCCTCGGAGGGTGAGGCTGATCCGGGCCAGACCCTGCACGGTGAGCTCGGTCAGCTCCGCGCGCAGCGGCGGGGTGAGCACCGCCAGCACCTCCAGCGCGGCCCGGGTGCCCGGGTCGTCCGGGCCGGGGGTGGCCAGCCGGACCACCGGCAGGCCGTCGGGGGCGCGCGGCACCGTCCGGAACACCACCCCGTCGGCGTCGAGCACGACGAACTGCCCGTCCCGCGGTACCGCCGCGACCCGTCCGCTCCACCACCGTCACCACCAGCGTGCCCGGCCAGTCCCGGGTCACCGTGGCCCGCTCCACCGGGGCCAGCGCGCCGATCCGGCGCCCGGTCGCGGCCAGGTCCACCCGGGCCAGCGGGACCCCCGTCCGGCACCCCCCGCGGCCTCCCGCACCTCGACCGGGGTGACCAGCTCCGCGCCGACC
>NZ_JAEVHN010000863.1:0-2236 GCF_016803375.1 Micromonospora sp. 4G55 | reverse complement strand
ATGGGTATAATTCAAATTTGCGAACAAATAAAAAATTTGCGCGCAATGCAACAAGCACAACAAACGAAATAAATAATAATGCTAAAAATTTCAAGGAGTAAAACACTTTGAAAAAAGTCGTTTTTTTCCTTTTTTTAGTCAAAATATACGATCTTTTAAATATTTAGCTCTTATAGGCTTAGGAAGCAATATAGAGCCCGAAAAAAAAAGATTTGATATTGCTTTTTCGAGTAATGATGGATGATAAAAGATTTAAAATTTTATCCACATCTCCTATGTTGATAAATGAAGCCTTTGGTTTTAAAGAGCAAAAAGATTTTACCAATGCTGTTATGTTGATACAAACTAATTTGCATGCACGAGCACTTTTGAAAGTTTTACTTTACTATGAAGTAAAATTTAAACGCAAGAGAACTTTCAAAAACGCTCCTAGAACGCTTGATTTAGATCTTTTATACTTTTCACAAAAAGTCAAGCGTGATAAGTGGTGTGAGGTGCCTCATAAAGGGGCTAAAGAAAGAGTGAGTGTAATTTTGCCTTTAGGCATGATATAAGGAATATAAATGGGACAACTTATACATACTTTTACCGTTGAAGATACAGAACAAATTATACCCAAAGTAAAAGAAGATTACGGAGATAAAGCTTTAATTATAACAAATAAACAAATTCGTCCTAAAACCTTAAATCGCAGTGCGCTTTATGAGGTTATGGTAGCCATAGAAGAAAGACGACTATGAAGAACACTTAAAAAAACAAGGAAAATCTTTAACCTGCAAAAAAAAGCTCGCCAAAACCATCTTCTACCTCTCATTGCAGAAGAAAAATTTAGATCTCAAATCCCTCAAGAAAGATGAAGAATGTAGTCTTGGATTTCTCAAACACTCGCTTAAATACAAATTTAAACACTGTAAAAAACAATGACTTAGCTAAAAAAACCTATCAAGATTTTCCACAAAACAAAATCAACCCTCATCAAAATAAGACTCTAGGCTTTGATGATTTCAAAGAAAAACTAAGTGAAGTTAGCAATGAAATTTCTAAAGTCACAAACACACCTTTAGAAAATTACACCCCTAATCCAAATTATAATAAAAAAATAGAAAATTTTGAAAAGCAATTTGAAAAACAAATCAACAAGCTTAATGATAAAATAGATCTTCTTGCAGATATGATGTGGGACGATAAAGCTGAAGCTAGAAAAAATCTTATGATACCTCCTGAATTTGCAAGTATTTATAAACAAGCCAAAGAAAGTGGAATGCTTGAAAATCATCTAGAAGCGATTATGAAAGCAACTATAGAAAATATGCCAGCTGCTATGAAAACCAACAAAGATGCGGTTCAAAGATATTTTCACTCACTTTTAAGAAATATCTTGCCTTGTCGTGTTGAAAGCGATATAAAAAAACAAAAAATCATGATGCTAGTAGGCCCAACAGGAGTCGGAAAAACAACAACCTTAGCTAAGTTAGCTTTTCGCTATGCTTATGGAGATAAGCGTTATAAAACAGGTATTATTACGCTTGATACTTATAGAATCGGTGCGGTTGAGCTAACTTTTTCAGTATGACAAAATGATGAAACTTCCTATTATTGATAGCATAGAACCAAAGGATTTAGATGAAGCGATAAAAAGCTTAAATAATTGCGAAGTAATTTTAGTTGATACTATAGGAAATTCACAATACGATCAAAGCAAACTTGCTAAAACTAAAGAATTTTTAATGCACTCAAATGCAGAAATTGATGTAAATTTAGTGGTTTCTGCAAACACCAAACATGAAGATTTAATGGAAATTTATAAAAATTTTTCATTCTTAAATATTGATACTTTGATTATTACTAAATTTGATGAAACAAAGGTTTTTGGAAATATCTTCTCTCTTGTTTATGAAACAAATATTCCTCTAAGCTTTTTCTCTATAGGACAAGAAGTGCCAGATGATTTAGAAGTAGCCAATAGTGATTTTCTAGTTCATTGTATTTTAGAAGGGTTTAACAAAGGAAAAAATAATGAATAACCAAGCAAATAAACTTCGCAATCTCATGAGTCAAAATGGAACCAAAAAATCCCAAAACACTCATTTTATAGCTATTACAAGTGGAAAAGGTGGCGTTGGAAAAAGTACGATTAGTGCGAATCTAGCCAATGTTTTAGCAAATAATGGCTATAAAGTTGGGCTTTTTGATGCTGATATTGGCTTGGCAAATTTGGATGTCATTTTAAATGTAC
>NZ_JAEVHN010000862.1:0-2242 GCF_016803375.1 Micromonospora sp. 4G55 | reverse complement strand
TAATCTTTTTATCTTCTTTACGAGAAAAAAATAGATTTTTTCATGGAAGCAAACTGTTCAAATTTCATTTTATCAAAACGTTTAAATTCTTGCTCATCATAAAAACTTAAATAGGTATTAGTGTCACTATTTGTCCAAGCTAGTTTCCATGTAAAAAGATCAGCCAATAAACTAGCGATTTGATCCTTTTTAGCTCTAATTTTTTCTTTTTCTTCTGTCATAACAAAAACTTTTTTATCTTGCACAACTTTTGCAAATTTCTCCAAATTATTATTAAATAAAGCAATACACCCTCTTGTTTTAAATTCATCAAGTCTAGAACCATCTAAAGGATAGCCATGGATCCAAATACCACCACCTGTTTTTCCTTGTACTTTATCAAGTAAATTTGGATAAGTTGTAGCAAAAGCAAAGGGACCATAATAAGGATCACCTGGATTAAACTTACGGCCTAACTCATAAAAACCTACTGGCGTTTTCAAATCTCCTTCTATTTTTTATCGCCCATTAATCCAGTTATTATTTCTTTTTGTTCAAAATCTTTTCTTATTTTTCCGTCCTCATAAGAATAAACACGGAGAATTTTATCTGTTTTATTTGTAAGCACGATAGCAACATTATCATCATAGTATCCAAGTGAAATATTTTTATCTCCTATTTCACTTAACCAAAAATCCTTTTGAGTTAATTCTTTTTCAATCGCTACACCAACAGCATCTAATCCTTGATTAAGATAAATTTTAACAAGATCTGAGGCATGCAACATCAATGAAGAAAGTGCAATTAATAAAGCAAGTCGTTTTAACAATGTTTTTCCTTAGGTATTTCAAATTTTTTAAGTCAAAAATGTTTGTGATTATAATATTTTTTTCTTAAAAAATAATTTAAATAAATATTTGGCTCAAAGATATAACTTTGCCCGCCACAATGTAAAATAATATCAGTAATTAAGCCTGCATGTCCACCACAATCAATACATACTGGACGATATCCATCCCCCCCCCATATTTATCGACATAAAGCATCTTGTAAAAAATATCATAATATTGTTTTGGAATTCTGGCATTATCTAATAACAAATTTAATCTACCAAGCCCTTGTGGATCGGCTATAGCACCCTGAATTAAATGCAATGCATTATAAACATTTTCTTGCTTATTCCAATGGTTTAATACTTGCAACTCTGAAATTATCCTTTCTACATCAGCTATTGGTTTCCTAGCTTGCTGATGATTATCAATTTGATAAATCAAGCCATTTAGAGCCTCTTTTAATACTTCCAATTGTTCTTTTTTCATTATTTATCTCCTTTAATTTTAATTAAAATTTGCAAAGCGATTAACTTTCATCATTTTAAACGCTCTTAAAAGTTCTTCAATGCCATCTTCTAAAGTATTATCTGGTTTCCAACCTGTAGCCTCTAATTTAGCATTTGAAACCAAATAATCTCTTTTATCCGGATCTTCGCCTATGCTGGCTGAATGGATATAAAAATCAGGAATATACTTTTTAATCGTTTCAGCAAGCTGTCTTTTAGTCAAATTTGCAGAACTTAATCCCATATTATAAGCCTGACCCTTCATCTTATCATAATTCTCAATTCCATGAATAAATCCTTTAACCACATCGCGAACATGAATATAATTGCGTCTAAAATGCTCTTCAAAAAGCACTATAAATTTATCTTTATATGCACGATAGGTAAAATCATTAACAAGTAAATCAAGTCTCATTCTAGGTGAAATTCCAAAAACAGTAGCCAAACGAAAAGTTACACAATTTCCTTTATCAAGCAAATATTGCTCCGCGTGCACTTTATCGATCCCATATTCTGAGATAGGACGCAAGGGAGATTCTTCAGTGCACATTGCATCTTTTTCTCCTATACCATAACCGCTATTTGTATTGGGATAAATAAATATTTGAGAAGGACTTGCAAAATCACTTATCATTTTTACAGCTCCATAATTGATCATTTTGGCTAATTTTGGATTTCTTTTACAAAGTGGAGCTCCAACTAAAGCAGCCAAAGGAATGATGATATCAGCTTTTGCTACCTCTTGCTTAATGAGATTTTCATCCATAGCATCACCATTTATAAAAGTAAAATTTTTATTATGAGAACAAGATAAAAGAGAGATTTGATCAAACATCAAATTATCAATCACACAAACTTCATAACCTTTTTCAAGTAAAATCGGTGTTAAAACCGAACCTATATAACCTGCGCCGCCTGTAATTA
>NZ_JAEVHN010000861.1:0-2250 GCF_016803375.1 Micromonospora sp. 4G55 | reverse complement strand
GGGCGTCGGCGACGGCGGCCCGGGTGACCGGGGTGACCTCCGCCGGCAACCCGTCCGGGGAATGCCAGGCGAGCGTGCACCCGGCCGGCGGCGTCTCGGCCGCGTCCCCGTCGGTCCGCGCCCGGAACACGTGCACCAGCACGTCGGGCAGCGGGTCCGGCGTCGGCGGCCCGCCGCAGGGCGAGCCGCTGAGGTGGTAGAGGCCGACCAGATCGACGATCTCGACCGCGCACCCGGTCTCCCGGCGGACCTCGCCCGCCACCGCTGCGGTCGGGCACCCCGGCCGGTGCAGCCGCCCACCGGGCAACGCCCACCGCCCGCCCCGGTCACGCCGGCACAGCAGCACCCGACCGGCCTCGTCGGTCAGGACCGCGGCGACCGCCCAGGTGAGCGTGCTCATGGACAAAGAGCGTACGGGCCGGCAAACCGGAAGTCAGCCGGCGCGCGAACCTGGCCGGACCGGGGTGCCGCGGATGCGGTCCGCAACGGTAGCCTTTGCAGCCGTGACCCTCGCCTCGTTGAGCCCCCAGGCGGCCCTGCCGAGCCCGACCACCGCGGTCTGGCCATCTCGGGCCGGCGCCGATCCGGGCCTATGCGCTCTGCATCATCCTCGGCATCGTGCTGGCCTGCTGGGTCACCGAGCGCCGGCTGCGCCAGCGCGGCGTGGCCCCGGGCGCGGTGCTCGACATCGCGGTCTGGGCGGTGCCGGCCGGCATCGTCGGCGCCCGGATGTACCACGTGATCACCTCACCGGAGAAGTACTTCGGCGCCGGCGGGGACTGGCTCAAGGTGTTCTACATCCACGAGGGTGGGCTGGGCATCTGGGGCGCGGTCGCCGGTGGCGCGGTCGGCGCCTGGATCGCCGCCCGGCAGCTCGGCATCCCGTTCGCGGTGGTGGCCGACGCGCTCGCTCCCGGACTGCCGCTGGCCCAGGCGGTCGGCCGGTTCGGCAACTGGTTCAACAACGAGCTCTACGGCGGCCGCACCACGCTGCCCTGGGGGCTGGAGATCCACAAGATGAACCCGGCCGACCCGGGTCAGGCGCTGCGCGACCCCGCCGGCCAGCCGGTCCTCGAGCCCGGGCTCTACCACCCGACGTTCCTCTACGAGGCGCTGTGGAACGTCGGCGTCGCCGCCCTGGTGTTCGCCCTCGACCGCCGGTTCAAGCTGGGCAAGGGCCGGGCCTTCGCGCTCTACGTGATGGGCTACACCGCCGGTCGGTTCTGGATCGAGCTGATGCGCACCGACGAGGCGAACGAGATCCTCGGCGTCCGCCTCAACGTCTGGACCGCCGCCCTGGTCTTCCTCGGCGCGCTGATCTACTTCCTCCGGGTCCGCGGCCCCCGCGAGTACCTGATCCCGGTGGGCACGCCGGCCACTCCGGTGCCGCCGGCCGGTGGGGACGTCTCCCAGGTCGACCTCTCCCGCACCGAGAACGGGCCCCGGGCGGTCGCCCCGGAGGGCTACCGGACGGTCAGCGAGGAGCAGTTCCAGGCGTACCGGGAGACCGGCGAGGTCCCCGACGAACCCGCCGCCGAGACGACCACCGAGACCGACGACGAACCCCCGGCCGACGCCGACGACGAGGCCGAGTCCGTGGGGCGACGGCGACGTCCCGGAGCGGGACGACCGGGCGGGCGCCGCCGGCGCCCGGCCCGCCGACCGGGACAGCTGAGCGGGGCGGGGATGCGCACCGCGGTGGTGGTCGGCGCCGGGCTCGGCGGGTTGGCGGTGGCCGGCACGCTGGCCCGCTCCGGCTGGCAGGTCACCCTGCTGGAACGGGCGGACCGGGTCCGTCCGGAAGCCACGGCCGTGGTGCTCTGGCCCAACGGGGTACGCGCGCTGCACGCGCTCGGCCTCGGCGCGGGCCTGGACGCGATCGCCACCCCGCTGCCCGACGGCGGGGTACGCCGGCCGGACGGGCACTGGCTGGTGCAGCCGCGCCCGACGCCGGCCGACCGGATGCCGGTGGTGGTGCACCGGGAGGACCTGCACGACGCGCTGATCGCCGGGCTCGGCGACCGGGTGGAGCTGCGCACCGGCGTGGCCGTCGACACCGTCCGGGTCCGCCCCGGCCAGCGGCCCGCGGTCGGCACCGCCGGGCACCTGGTCGAGGCCGACCTGGTGGTCGCGGCCGACGGCACCGACAGCGCGGTACGCCGCCAGCTCGCCCCCTCCTCGGCGGTGATCAGCTCCGGCTGCGCGGCCTGGCGCGCGGTGATCCCCTGGTACCGGGCGCCCCGGCTGCCG
>NZ_JAEVHN010000860.1:0-2251 GCF_016803375.1 Micromonospora sp. 4G55 | reverse complement strand
GGCAACCATCCGGGTACGGGCAGCCGGGTCGCCACCCCGAGCAGGCCGGACCCCTCCCCCTCGACCGGGGCGACCGCCACGGGCCGGCTGGTGAGCGGCCGGAGCAGCTTGCCCAGGGTCAGGCCGGGCAGGTCCGGGGCGTCGGCGGCCACCACGGCCGCCTGGTCGTACCCGGTCAGCGCGGCCAGTACGGCGTTCACCGTCGGCTCGGGCACCTCGTGCACGGCGGTACCCGGCCAGATCACGGCGTCGGCGAGCCAGCGGTCCGCCGGGGTGACCGCCACCGCGGTCTCCACCTCGCTGAGCGTGGCGAGCATGTCGACGGTGTCCTCGGCCAGCGCGGTGCGCCAGTCCACCGGATCGATTCCCGGCGGCGCCCAGGTCACCGGGCCGAGCAACGCCACCACCACACGTCGGGTCACCCTCCGACCCTAGGGCCTGTGTCAAAGTCCTCGGTCGAGCCGAGGCGGAGTCCAGGCGGCGATCCGGCAAGGCGGATATTCGTCCGGATACCGGTGTTGTATCCGGACGGATCTCCAACGCGGCCGGTCGGCGTCTGGGCCCGCCGCAGGCCGGCCAGGGGCTTTGACACAGGCCCTCGTGCGCCCCACCCGCCGCGCGGTGGCGGGAGCGGGCCGGGCGGAGCGGCGCGGGTCAGCCGGGGACGGGTACGGCAGAGGCGGCGGCGACGCCTTCCAGGTAGCCGCGGGCCCGCTCGGTCTTCGGGTACCGACCGACGAGCTCCCAGAACCGGGCGTTGTGACTGGGCACGATCAGGTGTGCCAGCTCGTGCAGCAGCACGTAGTCGAGCACCCAGTCCGGCATGTCCTGGAGGCGGTGCGAGATCCGGATGGTCCGGTCGCCGGGGTGCAGGACCCCCACCGGCCGTTTTGGTTGGTGACCCAGCGGACGCTGGCGGGCAGGGCGTCGCTGCCCTGGTCGGGAAGGTAGAGGTTGATCAGGCGCAGCGCCCGGTCGAGCAGTTCGGTGTCGGAGCGGGCGAGCCGGCCCTCACGGGCGGCGAGCCGGGCGAGCATCCGGTCGACCCACTCGCTCTCCTCGGCCCGGGAGAACTGGTCGGGGATCAGCACCACGACCCGCTCCCCGTCGCGGTAGGCGGACACCGTGCGTCGCCGGCGCTGACTGCGCCGTACCTCGACGACCGGCTTCCGCGCCCCAGCCATCAGTGGGCCGCGCAGCCGTGCATTCCTGCCACGAGGGAAAGCTAATGCGTACTGACCAGGGGTCCGCAAGGGTCAACACCGCGACACGCGCCCGGAAAATGGTGGTTGGTCGCGAGGAGTCCCGAAAAAAACTGTCGACGACCATGTCGGGCCGCCCCGATCACCCTTCGTGGCGGCCGGAGAGGCACTCGACGCTCGCGTCCCACCCACCGTAGGTGATCACCCTCCGCTGCGCCGCTCGGGCCCCGTGCGGGCGTGTTTGGGGGTCTCCAACCGGCGTGTCCCCGGCAAACTCACTAATCCGGCCCATTCCGGCATGCACACTCTCGACGTCGACTTCCTCACAGTGTCGATGCACAGCTGACATGGATTCGCCCAGATCTGGGTAGGGTCCGCCAACCAGCGGTCACGAAGGTGTCCGCGGAGAAAGACCCAGCGCCTGGGCCCCGCGTGGCCCGCCGCCGGGAGACCCGCCGGGCCGGCTCGCCCGGCGGACGAGACGAGGAGGCTACCGTGGCCGACCAGGCCCAGACCTACAACGGTTACTGCGTCAAGTGCAAGGAGAAGCGGGACTTCGAGGGGCGCATCGAGGTTTCGAAGACCGGGATGAACATGGCCAAGGGCAAGTGTCCGGTGTGCGGCACAACAGTGAACCGCATCCTGGGCAAGGCCAAGGTCTGACGCGTACGCGTTCCGGGGGGAGGGGTGGCCGGCGGCCGCCCCTCCCCCGCGCCGTTCCCGGGGGGACGACGCTGTCGGGAGGGCGACAGAGTTACCCGCCGGTTGTGGATATCCCGCCGCTTCCTGTGGACAGCGCTGGACAGAGCGCCGCGCACCTGTGGACAACGATCGACGGACAGCGCGGACTCGGTCACGATCCGTCGTCATGAGCCCCTCGACCCACCCGACCCTGCTCTACTCCCCCGACGGGGATCCCCACCACACCTTGGCGCAGGCGCCCCAGCCCGACGAGCACCCTCCGGTGACCGTCACGCGCGACGACCGGACCGAGGTCCTCGACGACGAACAGTGACCGGCTGACGGCGTCGCCGGGCCGTCGGCCCACC